>CAZQKJ010000473.1:0-3426 GCA_964593315.1 uncultured Granulosicoccaceae bacterium | reverse complement strand
GGGCGGTGATGAATTTGCCATGCTGATTCAATCCTGTGAGAAATATAAAGCCAGTAAAGTCGCAGAGAATATTATTCGTCAGATCGATGCGCCCTTTAAAGTAGAAGATGGATCGCTCAGTATTGGCTCCAGTATCGGCGTGAGTTTTTATCCGGAGGATGGCCAGGACTCTGAGTCACTTCAGATGTCATCTGACCATGCGATGTTTACGGCCAAGCGCCAAAGCAAGAAAGACGGCAAGAGTAATGTGCAGTTTTTCAACGATAAGATGGCTCAGGAGTTTGAGAATCGTGCGCGCATTGAACGTGATTTGGTCATTGCGATCGAAACCAACCAGCTTGAGTTGCATTACCAGCCGCAGTTTAATCTGAACGAGCTTCGGGTAGATGGAGTCGAGGCGTTGATCCGCTGGCATCATCCAGAGAATGGAATGGTATCTCCTGTGCAGTTTATTCCTGTGGCTGAAGAGTGTGGCTTAATGCCTGCGTTAGGCGCCTGGGTTCTGGAGGCGGCCTGCCGGCAAGCCGGTGCGTGGCAAAATGAACAAGTGTGTGCACCGCGTGTAGCCATTAACGTATCGGTTCACCAGTTAACACAACCGGGCTTTGCCGATAATGTGATTGAGACACTTGAGCGCCATAAGCTGAATAGCAAATCTATTGAAATCGAGCTGACAGAAAGTGTATTCATGGATGATGATAAAACTGTTATCAATGCGTTAACAAAGTTAGCTGATGTCGGTATCAAGATTGCGCTGGATGATTTTGGTACCGGATATTCGTCCTTTAGTCAGTTGCAGAATCTGCCCATCAACACATTGAAGATCGATCGATCATTCATCTCCAAGCTGGATGGAGAAAAGAAGGCTGTCTCTCACTCGGTCACGGCTACTATTGCATCGATAGCGGGTATTCTGGGTCTTGAGACAGTAGCTGAAGGAGTAGAGTCAGACACGCAGCTGCAAGAGGTATCGGAACTCGGTATCGATATTGTTCAGGGTTACTATTACTCGAAACCCGTTCCGGGCAGCGATATTCCCGCGACCATAGCCGAGATTGACGGTGATTCTGACCAAGCTCGCGAGGCAGCCTAAGCGCACTGAACTCGTGTACAGCTTCAAGCCTCATTATCAGCTAATGGCGTGACCGGTTTACTGATTCTTTAAGCCGGTTCGTGAGTTCAACGGACTGGCAATCTCCCACCAATTCCATTTCGACTATCGATAAGACAGCCGATCAGTCAGTGTGGTCAGCGACTGCGCAACAAAAGCGGGCGTTTCAGGGCATTTTATTGTCTCGAATCAGGGTTTTGCTGACCCAATCCCATGATAACTAAAACAAATCATGCAATCCAAAAATCGGATTTGTGTTTATTGTAGTAATACCTCAGATTACGCGCTTCCAGTACTCTAAATCAGGGGATTAGCAATGGTAGTGGCGGAACTCAAACCCGGTGTGTGGAAGTCCGGCAGAGGTAAAGGCCGTGTTACCCCTAAAGGCCGGCAGCTTGACGAGCGCGCGCATGCAGAAGTCTGTGAGTTGATAAAGGATAAACCTCGTAGTGCCGACCTCCTGATAGAGCATTTGCACCTGATTCAGGATAAGTTCGGTCATCTGTCTGCCAGCCATCTTTACGCGCTTGCTCACGAGATGCGTTTATCGCAGGCAGAGGTTCAGGAAGTTGCCACATTTTATGCGCACTTTGATGTGGTTGCTGAAAACGAGACTCCGCCACCAGCAACAACGATTAGAGTCTGTGACTCTTTATCTTGTGAGCTTGCCGGTGCGCAACAATTGCTGAAGGCTCTTGAGGACGGTATGGATCCCTCGGAAGTTCGTGTGCTGCGCGCTCCGTGTATGGGGCGTTGTGATACCGCACCCACGCTTGAGATTGGTCACCGTCATATCGATCACGCCACGGTTGATATGGTGCAGGATGCGATTGCAAAAAAAGACACCCATGCTCGCATGCCGGACTTTGAGAATCTTGCGGCTTACCAAAGTGCCGGTGGATATAAAGAGCTTAAAGCGCTGCGCGGTGGTGCTCTAAGCGTCGATGAAGTACAAGAAAAAATTAATGCCTCTGGCCTGCGTGGTCTGGGTGGTGCAGGTTTTCCCTCTGGTAAAAAATGGTCTTTTGTGAGAGCTGAAAAAGGCCCTCGGTATCTCTGTGTTAACGGCGATGAAGGTGAGCCGGGTACTTTTAAGGATCGTTACTACCTGGAGCGGGTGCCGCATCTGTTTCTCGAAGGTATGTTAATCGCCGCCTGGGCAGTTGATGCCAGTCGCTGTTACATCTATATGCGTGATGAATATCCTGCTGTCTTGAAAATACTGGCAGATGAGATAGCGGCACTTGAATCTGCGGGTATTGTTGAAGCGGGATATGTTGAGCTCAGGCGCGGTGCGGGTGCATACATTTGCGGTGAAGAAAGTGCAATGATTGAATCAATCGAAGGTAAGCGCGGGTTGCCCCGACACAGACCTCCTTATGTTGCACAAGTCGGGGTGTTTGGAAGACCAACCCTGGTCCATAACATTGAAACCCTGCACTGGATTGCAAGAATATGTCGTGAAGGACCGGAAATACTCAATAGTGTAGAGAAGAACGGTCGTACCGGCTTGCGCTCCTTTTCTATCTCCGGAAGAGTGGTCAATCCGGGTGTTCATTTGTTACCCGCAGGGTCGACTATTATGGATTTGATTGAAGCCTGTGGCGGTATGATCGACGGTCATTCGTTTAAAGCTTATCAGCCCGGTGGTCCGTCAGCCGGATTGTTGCCCGCCACGATGAATGATATACCGATGGACTTTGATACATTGCAACCCCACGGTTCTTTTATCGGTTCTGCAGCCATAGTAGTGCTCTCGGATAAAGACAGTGTAAAAGATGCAGCGCTTAACATGCTGCGCTTTTTTGAGGATGAAAGTTGTGGGCAGTGTACGCCGTGCAGAGTGGGTTGCGAAAAAGCCGTTAAGCTAATGGAGAAAGATAAGTGGGATCAGCCGCTGCTTGAGGACTTGTGTAGCGTCATGGTTGATGCGTCTATCTGTGGTCTTGGGCAGGCTGCACCGAATCCTATATTGCTCACCATGAAGCACTTTCCGGAGGAAATATAAATGACTGACGCGATTAAGTTTACGCTTGATGGAAAAGAAGTGACCGCCGAGCCTGGTGATTCAATCTGGGAAGTCGCCAAGAAGCAGGGCACATTGATACCACATCTGTGCCACAAGGACTCGGAGGGCTATCGCTCCGATGGTAACTGCCGTGCCTGTATGGTTGAAATAGAGGGTGAGCGTGTACTTGCGGCGTCCTGCGTTCGCACACCGACCGAAGGCATGGTTGTGAACTCGCAGAATGCGCGCTCAACCAACGCCCGCAAGGTAGTGGTTGAGATGTTGATGGCAGATCAGCCGGCGCAAG
>CAZQKJ010000472.1:0-3429 GCA_964593315.1 uncultured Granulosicoccaceae bacterium | reverse complement strand
TACAACAAAAGTGTTGTTGAAGTTGCAAGTCGAATGGGATTGCACAGAGTAGGTTGGAGCATAGACACACGGGACTGGGATCGTAATGTCACATCTGAAGAAATTGAAATTCAGCTCGAAGATGTGCAAAACGATTCAGTGGTGTTAATGCATGATGGTCCCAGAGCCCGATGGAGATCATTGGATGTTTTCACCCGTTGGATGGATGATATGGGGCACTTGTACAGTTTTGAAGTGGTGCCGGAGTGTGCTCTTCCAAACGATGCGCCAATGCAGCTGGCACTGGCTCCTCCGGTAATCAGTGGTAGCACTAAACCTCAGGATCCGGAGATGACGATACCGGCGCTTCTTAAAAAATTACGTGCTTATAAAATTGAACTAAGACCAGAGGTTGTGGCGCGTAGCGATGTCAGCAACAGCGTAGTTAGTAACTAGCAGGTCGTCCCAAAAGTTCGCAAACACTTCTCTTTGCAGCTGCCGCCATGGCAGCGTTATCCTTATTCATCAACAAATGGCGCGACGCAGGTCCACTATGTCTGCGGTTTTCTGCCTTGCCCTGACGACAACGCTTGAGAAAAGTTTGTTCGCCGCGAACTTTCGAGACTACACCAGGGTATGGAGTCGACTGCTCTGGCTGAATTACCGCTACCGCTAGTCACTGGTTTCCTGGAGTTGTCGCACGCGCTGGCGTTCATTTTCATCTAGCGTTTTGTAGCCTCGCGGGTAAGACCAGCCATAGCCCCATCTGAATGAAGTTGGCCAGTAGGGACTTCCACCCACACGCACGCCAGCCAGCATCAGTGTAGCAATCTCAGGCTGCCCGACTGAGACGACACAACTTTGCAGGTCCTTGTCAGCGGCCAGTCTTTCGCTATAGCTGCCGCCTTTCCAGTACGCGAGGTCATGGGCAGTACAGCAGTCCTGCCAGAGTGTGTTCTGTGCCGGAGTGCCATCTGGAAACGAACTACATCCGTCGCTGGTAAACGGAGACAAGGTTTGTGAGCAGCCAGTGATAAACAACAACGCTGTTAGTGCCGCTATGGCTCTGCCAGTGTCATTACTCATTGCTGAAATCGCCGCAGCCGGTATGAAGATAGTTTACCGGCCATTCCAGTTGGGTGCGCGCTTCTCTGCAAATGCTGTCGCGCCTTCTTTGCCATCGTCGCTATTGAATACATGGTCAAGCTGGCTTTTTTGATAAAACCAAAACTCGGCTTCAGTTCTACCTTGCATTTCGCGTATCAGTTCTTTTGAAGCCGCCAAGGCCAGTGGTGCGTTCTTCGCTATCCGGCTCGCCAGATCAATAGCAGTGTTCAGTGCTTCACCTTTATCGCACAATTCGGCAACCATACCGAATTCATAGGCCTCCTCTGCTGTGATCGGCTCCCCGGTCAATGCCATTTTCATTGCTCGTGCATAAGGCAGTACTCTGGGTAATCTTTGCAGTGCACCGGCGGCGGCGAATAGCCCGACGGTAACTTCCGGTATACCGAATTTGGCTACTCGTGATGCCACGATTAGATCTGTCGAGAGTGCGAGTTCCAGACCGCCTGCCAGCGCAAATCCCTCCACCGCACAGACCAGCGGTTTTCTGGAAGCGCGTTCGGTAATGCCGCCGAAGCCGCGATCTCCAACCAAAGGCATGCCGGTGCTGACAAACTCTTTCAGGTCCATACCAGCACAAAAGCCGCGACCAGCACCGGTAAGGATTCCCACGGTAACATCGTCGTTTGCATCCAGTGCATCAAGGGATTGAGCTAACTCATCGGCGAGCACCTGATTGACCGCGTTCATGGCGTCGGGCCGGTTGAGAGTAATGATCATGATCTGATCGCGAATTTCTGTAGTAACAGCGCTAGCCATGTTTTTAAGATCCTGATTTTCTGTTAGAGAGTAGTGTTGCAGTGATTTGTAAAGACTGCAAGAGCGTTAAAAAGTGACAGCATGTTCCGCCAGAACATCATAGTAGGGCTGACACTGCATTACGATTTTTCGACTACTGTCACTCAGCTGTGCCGGTTGTGTTTCAGATGACTGTGATTCTGCAGGTGCGGCGAAGCAGGTGGATTGCTCGACATTGTGATACCAATGGCGAGCCCAGATTCCGTCTGATTCTCTAGGGCCCGCTGGCCAGTGCAGCATACTGTCATTAAAGCCGATGCCACAGTGTTCACACAGCAACTTCATGGCGTGCTTCGGGTTTTGCAAAATATCAGAAGAGTTGATAACCAACGGATTATTATCGATATGATTGACTACATGTTTAAAGAGTCGTGCCTGATGTTCGAATCCGAGATCCTCAGAATGTACATCTGAGCGTTTTTTAGAATAGGACGCAACTACCGCCTCTGGGGACCGGATTAGAAAAATGTTCCTGAGGCTTGCAAGCCAGTCAAGAGATATATGAGGCAGCACATGATGGGTCATATGCTTTTGGTAGTGTATTGAACAGTGTTTTTGAGTGTCAGTGAGGCACTGGTCAACAACCATATTCCAGTCTGTTGGCTGTGATTTGATTATGTCTTTATAGCCTGGATGCTTTATACCGGTGTGCGCTAAATAATGTGCGTAAAAAGGTTCATCGGTTACGAATGTGTCTGGTCGATTCTCCCATGCTCGCATCATCGCGGTGGATATATTGCGTGGCCCTGACCACATAGCTATGCGCAAGATCGCAGGATTTGTGCGCACAGATAAATGGTTTGTAGAGGTCATTGTTGGCGGTTATCAATCGTTAGCAAGTTCCGCAAACGATGCGGTGGCTGCTGCAATCGTCTTTTCTATATCTTTATCTGTGTGTGCAGTCGAGATAAAGCCTGCTTCAAAAGCTGATGGGGCAAGGTAGACACCATTTTTTAACATCAAGTGGAAGAACTGTTTAAATCGCTCTGCATCGCATGCCATTACCTGCGAAAAACTAGAGACAGTTGTGTCCTCGGTAAAAAAGAGTCCGAACATCCCACCGATCTGATTGAAGCTCATTGCTATCCCTGCATTTTTTGAAGCCGCAGTAAGTCCTTCAATGAGTTGCTGTGCTTTTGAATCCAGTGTCTGATAAAAATTATCCTCGCAGATTAGGTCTAGTGTTGCCAGGCCTGCCGCCATGGCTACCGGGTTGCCAGACAAGGTGCCGGCCTGATATACAGGGCCAAGTGGCGCGAGGTGATGCATGATATCTTCGCGTCCACCAAACGCGCCGACCGGCATGCCGCCGCCGATAATTTTACCCAGCGTGGTCATGTCTGGTGTGACATTGTAAATTGACTGTGCGCCACCTTTTGCCACTCTAAAGCCGGTCATGACTTCGTCGAATATAAGTACTGCATTGTTGTCGTCGCAGTGCTTGCGTAGTGCCTGCAGAAAACCTGCGGCTGGCGGTATGCAATTCATGTTGCCGGCGATAGGTTCTACGATGACGCAGGCTATTTC
>CAZQKJ010000471.1:0-3430 GCA_964593315.1 uncultured Granulosicoccaceae bacterium | reverse complement strand
CTGTCGGATTGGGGCTACTTATTTCGTACCAGTGAAAAGTACTGCGTTCGCAACTTCCGTCTGGAGCGAAACGTACCGATGTCAGAAGCCTATCTGGCAAAACTCGACAACATCATGCGATTACTTTCTGACAGCCTGGGCGTATCGGCAGAGGTCGTTGTAGTGGCAGGTCACGAACTACTATGGCACTCCAAAACCGAGCACCCTGATCCCGATGTTGTCATTCGGGCCAATGTGGGTTTTCGAAGATCATTGTATGAGTTCGATGCATTAGCGCAGCTTTTTCTCAGTCGTTTGAACTTTGAGGAAATTCAAGCACAATTTTACATAGACGGTTTCTTTGAAACATTAAGAGACACAGGGCAGCAAACACAGTGGGTCTCTGCAAAGTCTTTGAAGGAGCGTTTACACAACATGCGTTCAGAGGTTTTTGCTGCAGATATAGATGGCAATCATATGGGTATCCGTCGCTTTGCGACTGTGGTGGAAGACCCTTTTGGAAAGTTTTTGCACCTGTTGACCATTGCAGAACCCGCCAATGAAATATCGGATAAGAGATTGGTTATAAACCGTTATCGAAACGCTTTACTTAGTGCGCGAGAAGAGCTTCTGGAGCTTGTATCAAAAGAGCATTCAGCCAGACGGCCGCGACCTAAACACCACGTCATGCCTCAACGTGGAGGATAATCCGAGGCAAACCTGACCCATAGCTTACACCGCAGATATTAAGCAAAAAACAGAGAGGAAAACTGACCATGAAGTCCTTTATTAAGGTGGCATTAGCTGCTGCATTGGCAACCGGTACACCGGCCTTTGCAGCAGATGAAGAAATCAACGTTGTCATGTTCGGCATGCCCTACACCAAAGGCTTGCAAAAGCTTGCAGGTGATTTCGAGGAAGCGACCGGCATTAAAGCCAATATTGATGTGATTGGGCAAGATGTATTTGAAAACCGAATCACCCTGTCTTTTACCGGCGGCTCAGGTGATATAGACGTTGTTCATACGCCCGTCATTCAAGTGCAGCGCTGGGTTGCAGCTGACTGGTTAAAACCGATCACAGCCGAAGTTGATGCCATGGCTGTAAAATCAGACATCATGGCAGGCCCACTCGATGCCTATGTCATTAACGGCGAACAATGGGCGGTGCCCTATATGGCAGCCACTGGCCTTATGACCTATCGCAAGGATATTCTTGAAGAAGCCGGAGTTGAGGTTCCTGAAACATGGGAAGACATGCTTTCAGTAGCGGCAAAAATTCATACTGATGAAACAGCTGCGATAGCCATGCGTGCAGTACCAGGGCAGGGCTTTAACATGTTTATCTTTCCCATGGTGATGCGCGCCTACGGTGGTAAATTCTTTGAAGACTATACAGCGGGTAACCTGACCCCTGCGATCAACTCTCCTGAAACGCTCGAAGCGCTGAACGTTTATATGAAGCTCTTAAACGAGTACGGGCCTCAGGGCGCAGGCAACTTTAATTTTGCAGAAGTCAACGCGGCAGCTCAAAACGGTCAGATAACATTCGCACTCGAGGGTACCGGCGTAGTTGCTCAAATTGTCGATCCTGAAAAGAGCAAGTTTGCAGATAAAACTGGCATTGCACTGCCTCCGGGAGGACCTGCTGGACGTTCACCGGCTATTGCCGTACACGGACTGGGGATTCCTGCGTCTGCAAAGAACCCTGATCTTTCTGCCAAATTTATTGAATGGGCAGTGAGCACAGAGACCATGACCAAGATAGCACTGTCAGAATCATTCTCGAACTTCACTACCGGCCCTGTGGCTGAAAACCCGGAAGTGATCGACAAGTACTCAAAAGTCCACCCTGACTTTCTCACCATGCAGGCTGATGCGTTAAACCTTGCGATCGGACACTACCGTCCGTTGTTACCTGACTGGCCAGCGCTGGGTCAGGCAATCGGTGAAAACATCAACGCAGCCCTCAATGGTTTGGTATCTCCGGAAGAGGCGCTGGAAGGTGCAGAGCAGGATATGAAAGATATCCTCGGTCTGTAACCCGACTAGCTATACCTGACGGACGTCTGTCCGTCAGGATTCTTTCATCGCGCACGTCGGTATCGTGTATACCGGCTTCACGTAATCAAATACCTCGCAGACAGTATGGCATCAGACTCGAAGAAAGCGCCAGGCGCAACGTTTGAACTCGAGCGTGGTTATCGTCGAATGATTATCCCTGCAGTGATTGCAGTGGCGATATTTGCAGTCGTCCCGTTGGCCGGTATGCTGGCACTGTCTTTCAGCGATTATCATTTGATACGCGGTACAAACGGCGAGTTTGGTTTTCGTAACTTCATTAAGATTGTCGGTGACAAACGCCTGATCAACTCAATCTACGTTATGGCTGTGTTGTCTCTGTTTGGTGTGGCAGCACAGGTAGCAATCGGTACGGCGGTGGCTGTCGGCCTGCAAAAAATTGTCGGCAAGTGGCGACTGGGCCGCATCTTGTTTCTGGTGCCGTATGCTGTGCCGCATGTGGCAGTGGCGCTGATCTGGCTTTCACTTTTTACCCCAACTTTGTCACCGATCAATGCTTTCTTTGATCTGTTTGGAATAACTGTGCCCAGTTTTCTGACTTCGCAGAATGGTGCGATGTTCGCGATCATCGTGGCAGATACGTGGACAAACTTTCCGTTCACGATGTTAATCATATTGGCGGCCCTCCAGGGAATATCACCGGATCTTGATGAGGCAGCAGCACTTGATGGTGCTACACGGGTCAAAACATTTCTCTACGTGACTGTACCTCTGTTACTGCCTGCTTTACTCATGGTTACTCTGTTTCGCTTCATCGATTCATTGAAACATTTTCCGATGATCTATGTAATGACCAAAGGCGGCCCCGGGCGTTCTACACAGGCAACAAACTATTACGCCTATGTGCAGACTTTTCAGAACTCCAATGTAGCCTATGGTGCAGCAATCGCGGTGCTGTTATTTCTGATGGCCGCCCTCATTAGTTTTTATGTGGCAAAACTCAATCAACGGGTGGCCTCGTGATTGATCGTAGCGCTGAATTTCGATTTAAAAGATCACTCGGGCTGACAATGATGGTGGTGTTGTTGGCTTTTGCAGCATTGCCCACGCTGTGGGTACTTATTCTATCGGTACGTGAACAGTCAGCTATCTTCGAGCCAATTTGGGAGAGCCCTTTAGCCGTCACGCTGGACAATTTTTTTAAGATTACCCGGTCCGACTTTCCCAAAGCGCTAATGAATAGTTTTATTACTGCGGGAATGTCAACTGTGTTAGCCATGTTAGTCGGTGTGCCCGCGGGCTTTGCGCTGGCTAAATCGCGAGTGTCGGGTAAATTCATTGCCTCATGGATTTTATTATTGCTGCGAATGGCACCACCCGTGGGTTTTGTGATTCCCTTATTCCTGCTGTATGTCAACGCTGGGCTTATA
>CAZQKJ010000470.1:0-3434 GCA_964593315.1 uncultured Granulosicoccaceae bacterium | reverse complement strand
CATTGCATAAACAATCCCACGGGGAATCATTCTTTTCATTAATGGTTCACCGATTTGGCGGCAGGGGATTATACATTCTGGATGAACCAGAAGCCGCGTTATCACCTGACAGGCAACTCGCCATGCTAAGCCGCATTCACCAGCTGGTGTCTGATGAATCGCAGTTTATTATTGCGACCCACTCCCCGATTATCATGGCATATCCGAATGCACAAATTTTGGGAATTTCTGATGATGGAATCAACCCGATTAACTACGAAGAGACCGATCACTACCAAACCACTAAGATGTTCATCAATGGGTATGAAAAATTGGTTGAGTCGATTTGTCAGTAAAGCTTGCGGCTCGCTTGCAAACTAAGTCCGCTCAATCACCATTGCAATACCTTGCCCCACACCAATGCACATAGTACAAAGTGCGCGTTGCAATTGCTTTTCCTGAAGTTCAAACGCTGCGGTGAGCGCCAGTCGCGTACCTGACATACCCAGCGGGTGACCCAGTGCTATAGCACCGCCATTCGGGTTTATGCGTGCATCGTCATCTTCTATCCCAAGATCACGTGTCACCGCCAGACCTTGAGCGGCGAACGCCTCGTTTAATTCTATGACATCAATATCTTCAATACGAAGATTAAGCCGACTGAGTAACTTTTTTGAGGCAGGTGCCGGGCCAATTCCCATGATTCGGGGTTCAACACCTGCCGTGGTCATACCAACAATACGCGCTTTGGGGGTTAAGGTGTATCTCTTTACCGCTGCCTCAGATGCAACAATCAGCGCCGCCGCACCATCATTCACCCCAGATGCGTTACCCGCTGTGATACACCCTCCTTCTTTGAAGGGCGTGCCGAGGCTTGCAAGTTTATCAAGCGTTGTGGCACGAGGGTGTTCATCTACAGCAAACTCGATCGGATCACCTCTGCGCTGCGGAATTGAAATCCGGGTTATCTCTTGCGCTAAGCGGCCACTCTCTATGGCAGCTGATGCTTTGTCTTGCGAGCGAAGTGCAAATGCATCCTGATCAATACGGGATATAGAGAAATCCTGTGCAACGTTCTCCGCTGTCTCAGGCATTGAATCAATACCGTATTGCGCTTTGAGTGATCGGTTGATGAATCGCCAACCAATAGTAGTATCGTAAATTTCCGCATTTCTAGAGAACGCCGTGCTGGCTTTGGGCATGACAAACGGTGCTCGACTCATACTTTCCACACCACCTGCAATCATTACCTCGGCTTCGCCACTTGCTATTGCACGTGCTGCAGTGCCAACGGCATCCAACCCGGAGCCGCATAATCTGTTAACTGTTGCTGCAGGCACTGATACAGGCAAGCCTGCAAGTAGCACAGCCATGCGGGCAACATTGCGATTGTCTTCACCTGCCTGATTTGCACATCCAATAATCACATCATCAATTGCTGATGTATCCAGATCAGGCACCTGTAGCATTAATGACTTAATGATATCAGCCAGCATATTGTCAGGCCGAACAGAAGACAGAGCACCACCAAATCGCCCGATTGGTGATCGGGTTCCCTCACAAATGTACGCGGCATTCATTGAATTATCCTTTACTTAGAGTGCAACAACAGCTACTTACCGACAGCAAACTGGCTGGTGAATCTTAGCTGCAAGTCAACGCTAGGAGCAGGCAGCGAACCTTGCGCACAGGTAGCGTGCTCATCCAGCCACGCTTCAGACGCGGGCAACAGCTGATGATAAAGATCGGTCACAAACTCACGACAAGCATACTCCGGCCAATCTACAGGAATAGAATCTTGCGGTAGAACAGGGGTACGAAGCAATAGTCTTCTCCACTGATGCACCAGCAGGCAGCGTAACACCAGGCAGTCCAGCGGTGAAAGTTGACTGGCATTTTTCACAGACCCGAAGTCACGCTGTAACTGACGATAACCAGTTGAGATATCCGCCGGCAATAGTTTCGCAGTCACCCACTCGGGCAAATCACCCAACGGCCCTGAAATCAGCAAATATTTATTCTTATCAGGAGCTTGATCTGTGTAATGGCCCGCTTCACTTTCACTGAGAAGCCAGCAGTTCGATGTAATCTGAAAACCACAACCTGCTAACTCCCCACCTGACTTGACCAATGGATTTTTTATTGCCACTGTCCAGCAGTCCTTTGGTACTGCATTATTTTTATTAAGAGGTGAGTAAATTCTCAGCGCAGCATTGCTAAATGTCTGATAACCATCATCCGCCAATTCATAAAAACTCTCGCGACCGATTTTACTTCGCACAATCCATTCGTCACTGGCAAGACGTGAAAAAGCAGTTCTGACGGCACCACTACCAATACCGTGAGAGGCCAGTACTGTTTGTACAGTTTTGGCAGAAACATTACCACCACGCGAGACAATAGCATCACCAAAAAATGTAATTATTAAAGACCAGGCTTTAAGTGAATTATCGCGCTTTATCTTCCCAATTAGCTTTTCAACTTCTGCGCTGATCTGCACTGATTGACGGGCCTGCATACTCGCTTGCTCTGAGGGTTTCTATGCTGTGGTTGCATTCATGGTGTGTAACTCATAGCTCGCAACTTGCTCATCATCCTGATTGAACAGAGTGACATGCCAACGCACCTCGCCGTACTCTTCATTGCGTAGCTTCTTGCTTTTAACTGTAAGAGAAACTGACACACTGTCTCCGGCTACTACCGGTTTCTGAAAGCTCAACCCATCAAGACCAGTATTCGCGAGCACCGGCCCAGGATCAGGGTCAACAAACAGACCTGCTGCAAAAGATAACAGTAAATACCCGTGGGCGACTCGGCCCGGAAAGAACGGATTGGCTTTGGCTGCCGCCTCATCCATGTGTGCGTAGAAATTATCGCCGGTAAATTCGGCAAAGTGCTCAATGTCTTTAAGTGTAATGGTACGCGGCCCGGCCTTGAGAGTTTCACCAATTAAAAGTTCGCCAAATGTTTTTCTGAATGGATGGACTTTGCTTTCAAGCTGCGTGGCGCTCGCCACATACTGACTGCATATTCCACTCAGAATATCCGGCCCGCCCTGCACAGATGTTCGTTGCATATAGTGCTTAACTGCTCTGATACCGCCGAGCTCTTCACCACCTCCGGCGCGCCCTGGCCCACCATGTGTCATGTGTGGCAACGGTGAGCCATGACCTGTTGACTCCTGCATAGAGCTGCGGTTATTAAAGTACAGACGACCATGGTAAGCACCACTACTGAGTGCCAACTGACGTGCAAATGAGCTGTCTTCAGTCACGACCGAGGCCACCAGACTTCCACCTCCCCGATTGATCAACACAGCAGCATGGTTTGCATCTTTATAAGTCATCACTGTGGCAACCGGGCCGAACGCCTCTTTGCTATGTACATATTGCGCTGCATCGGGAGAACATGGCCAGTGCCAGAGAAGAGTTTCCGCATCTGGTGATCTCGCCAGA
>CAZQKJ010000469.1:0-3434 GCA_964593315.1 uncultured Granulosicoccaceae bacterium | reverse complement strand
AGCTGTCCCGATTCTTACCATGGTAGCGCCCTCTGCAATCGCAGCATCCATATCACCTGACATGCCCATGGACAGTGTATCTACAGTCGGGTGTGAACTGCGTAGCTTTTCATACCAGTTGTGAAGTTCTGCAAATATCTGGCGCTGCTGTTCAAAATCTTCCCTCGGCGCGGGTATCGCCATGATGCCGCGCAGGGTCAGTTGTGGTGCCGAGTCTATAAATGCTGCCAGAGGTTCAAGGTCTGTTGTCGAGCAGCCTGATTTTGAGTCTTCATCATCAATCTTGAGTTGTATACAGATATTTATCGGTGGTCGATCCGGTGGTCTGTGTTCAGCCAGGCGTCTGGCTATTTTCAACCGATCGACACTTTGCACCCAATCGTAGTGAGTGGCTAACAGTTTGGTCTTGTTTGATTGAATGTGGCCGATGTAATGCCAGACGAGGGAGGAATTATCGAGCTCGATAATTTTTTCGACCCCCTCATCGACATAGTTCTCGCCCAGTGCCAGCTGGCCAGCGGCCACCACCTGGCTGATTAACGAGACCGGCTTGGTTTTGCTGACTGCCAGCAACTCGACACTGCCGATTTGCCGGGAATACCGCTTTTCGGCTTGTTTGATGCGCGCTCTGACATCTTCCAGGTGGGATGCTGTGTCGTTAGGTGGCATGGGCTTTTCCATCCGCTTGTTGGGTTGATCGGTGGATAAAAATCACAGAGCAGACATCAGTGCTAATAATTTGGCTCAGCTTGTCGATAGCAACCTTAAGGATGCGTGAAAACTATCCGTGCCCGACGTAAAACCGAATTTAACGAGAAACACCAGGATCTATCAATGGATATTTCGCAGCTGCTGACTTTTAGCGTAAAAAATGGCGCCTCAGATTTGCACTTGTCGGCTGAATTACCGCCGATGATTCGTGTAGACGGTGATATTCGACGAGTTAACGTGCCAGAAATGGACGCAGGCCTTGTTCAGTCGATGATCTACGATGTCATGAATGACAAGCAACGCAAAGAGTTTGAAGAGCTGCTCGAAGTGGATTTTTCCTTCGAGCTGCCAGATATTGCTCGTTTTCGTGTGAACGCTTTTAATCACGCTCGCGGTACAGGTGCAGTATTCAGAACCATTCCCAGTGAAGTACTGACCCTGGAACAGATTGGTGCGCCACCGATTTTTCAGGAAATATCTGAATACCCGCGCGGTATTGTGTTGGTAACAGGACCTACCGGTTCTGGTAAATCAACCACGCTTGCAGCCATGATGGACTACAAGAACGAGACCGAGCTTGGCCATATCCTCACCATTGAGGATCCAATAGAATTTGTTCACCAGAGTAAGAAGTGTCTGGTAAACCAACGTGAAGTTCACAGAGATACCCACGGATTTAACGAAGCACTGCGATCAGCACTTCGTGAAGATCCGGATACGATCCTGGTTGGTGAAATGCGTGATCAGGAAACCATCTCTCTTGCACTGACTGCTGCAGAAACCGGTCACCTGGTATTCGGTACCCTGCATACCAGTTCTGCTGCAAAGACCATCGACAGAATCATTGACGTATTCCCGGCCGGTGAAAAGCCGATGGTGCGCTCTATGTTATCGGAATCTCTTAAAGCGGTAATCTCGCAAACCCTGTTAAAGAAAGAGGGTGGTGGCCGAGTCGCAGCACACGAAATTATGATGGGTACTCCTGCAATCAGAAACCTGATTCGTGAGGATAAAGTTGCCCAGATGTACTCTGCAATACAAACCGGCCAGGCGGCGGGTATGCAGACGCTTGATCAAAATCTGGCCAAGCTGGTTCAGAAAGGGCTGGTTAGTCTTGAAGATGCAAAGAAGAAAGCGGCTAATCCTGAGTCACTCACTTAGTCCTCGAGTAACGCAATAATTAACACGAACACGTTGTGAGGTAATCATGGAAAACGACTCAGCAAAAAAATATCTAGACGGCCTGCTCAGCAAAATGCAGGAAGCAGGCGGTTCTGATCTATTCATCACCGCTGGTGCGCCACCGAGCATGAGACTGCACGGCAAGGTCACCCCGATGACAGATAAAAAGATGTCACCGGAACAGGCAATGGCGTTGACTGCCTCGGTAATGGATGAAAAGGAACGAGAAGAGTTTCGAACTACTCGCGAGTGTAACTTTGCGATCAGTGTTCCTGATGTTGCCCGTTTTCGTGTGAATGCCTTTATTCAGCGTGGTAGTGCTGGCATGGTAATCCGGATCATTGGTTTTGAAGTGCCAACATTTGAACAGCTGAATCTTCCGGAGGTGTTAAAAGATGTAGCCATGACGACACGTGGTCTGGTTATTTTCGTGGGTGGTACCGGCTCTGGTAAGTCAACCAGTCTTGCAGCGTTAATCGACTACAGAAACACCAATAGCCAGGGTCACATTATTACCATCGAAGATCCGGTGGAATTCGTGCACCGACACAAAGGCTGTCTTGTCACTCAGCGCGAAGTGGGTACTGATACAGATACCTTTGATATAGCACTTAAAAATACATTGCGACAAGCGCCGGATGTGATCCTGATCGGGGAGATCCGTGATGAGCACACTTGTGAACATGCTATCGCATTTGCTGAAACCGGGCACCTGTGTCTGGCCACGCTCCACGCTAACAATACCAATCAGGCAATGGACCGGATCATTAACTTCTTTCCTGAAGAACGTCGCAACCAGTTGCTGTTAGATCTGTCACTCAATATGAAAGCCGTTATCTCACAACGTTTGTTGGCAACACCGAGTGGTGATGGTCGACGTGCTGCGGTAGAGATCCTGCTTAATACTCCATTGATGTCAGAGTTGATGAAGAAAGGCGATATTCACGAGATGAAAGAGCTGGTTAAGAAATCTCGAGAACAAGGCATGATTACATTCGATGATGCTATCTTTGAATTTATTAAAGCGGGTGAAGTAACCGTTGAAGAAGGGATGCGCAATGCTGACTCGGTCAATGACCTGCGATTGAAGCTCAAGCTTGCTGAAGGTGGCGATTTAACAGGTGATGATCCCGAAGCGGCTACAGAACTCAACCTTAAAGATGCCGACGATGATTCCTACAAGCTCGCATCGTAGTCGCTGATTGTTGTTGACGCGGAAAAAGCCGGGCTTGTCCCGGCTTTTTCTATTGGGCTCAGTCAAGACTGAAATACCAATACCGAGCATAACACCTCAATTAACGCCACAGTATCAAGAGCAGTTCACTAGCTGGTACCCATCCGGAAACAGCGCTACTGCGGTCGGCTCACGAGACGCGAGCTTTCTCCGACCACATGTAGTTACTTATGAATAACTAAGCGCCCGCATGTAGTGGAAGCAATTTCACGCATGTGATTCAACCTCGCTACATCCTGTTTCAGGATGGGCACTAGCTAGTGCCCATCCTAAAACAGTGCCTACTGCGGACCACTTCTGTACGCGA
>CAZQKJ010000468.1:0-3461 GCA_964593315.1 uncultured Granulosicoccaceae bacterium | reverse complement strand
TGAATCGCTTTGATCGATCGACTCATTTGTGCTGCTTAACCGTTTCACTTCACTGGCCCTCCAGTTTTCGGACTCGACGGTCCATTTCGCCATCCTGAAGTGCTTCTAGAGTGCCTTTTGCCAGTGCGTGCACTTCAATTTCGCCTGGTTCAACATCTATGGAGAGTGTACCCGGGGTCATGGTGATCGAGTTTGCATGGATGACAAGTCCAAGTGCGGTTTTCTGGCTTGCGGGGACTGTGACGATAGTGGGATCGATCTGCATGTCCTTTTGCCAAATGATTTTGGCCACATCTATATTTGATTTGACAACTTCAACAATCAGCCATGGGATGTAGCCGATCATGCGCAAAAAAATCAGCATTGGACGCTCACTGGCGTCGACAATCTGTAATCGGCTGCTGATCCAGGCTACAAACACACAAGATACAGCGCCAAATGCGAGGATGAGTGGGTCAAAGATGCCGCTCCACAGCAGCCAGAGCACTATCGAAAAAATGAGTGAAGCAATAAAACGCGACATACCGGAGGCGGGTTCTTCCTGAATCGGATTGAGCTGGGGACCGGCATTATCCCTGAAATAGGTCCTCGCGGAAAGGGGATTTGGCCAGCAATATTGTTTGGATTTCGTGCTGCCGCTTGGTTTGTGCTGCAGTATTCGTTCAACCGTGGTGCAAAATTAACCTATCCAGCGAGCGGCTATTTTTGGCCTTTTGTTATCAGTTCCTGTTTATGTTGGTTGGTTGCGGGACGTCCATGTGTTACGGTCGTTCGGCGTTACAAAAGCACCGCGCCATGCGGAACTATTTTCAAGAGTCTTGGAGGTTCTAATTATGAACTTACTCAAACAAGCGGCTACGGCTGCTGCAGTAACACTTATTTTTGGTGGCGGCGTGCAGGCAGCCACACTCGATGACATCAAGTCAGCAGGTGAACTCAAGTGCGGCATCTCTACTGGTGTTCCGGGTTTTGCTTTCACTGATGATGCTGGTGACTGGCAGGGTTTTGACCCGGCTGTGTGTAAGGCAGTGGCAGCAGCCGTTCTTGGCGATACTTCTAAAGTGAAGTACACAACAACCACTGGTAAGACTCGCTTCACGGCACTTGCTTCAGGTGAAGTTGACATGCTTGCACGTAACACTACCTGGACTTTCAGTCGTGATACCGATCTTAAGCTCGATTTTGTTGGTGTTAACTACTACGACGGTCAGGGTTTCATGGCGCCAGCTGAGCTGGGTGTATCCAGTGCGAAAGATCTGGATGGTGCATCAGTTTGTATTCAGACCGGTACGACTACCGAGCTGAACCTTGCTGACTTCTTCCGTGTTAATGGCATCTCTTATGAGGCCGTGCCAATTGAGACTAACGACGAAGCACGTACTAACTACGAAGCAGGCCGTTGCGATGTATACACTACTGACGCATCAGGTCTTGCTGCAACACGTTCGTCTTTTGATGACCCAAGTGCACACGTACTGATGCCTGAAATTATCTCTAAGGAGCCACTAGGACCATTGGTTCGTCATGGCGACAGTGAGTGGGCTGATGTTGTACGTTGGACTCTGAACGCACTAATCTCAGCTGAAGAGCTGGGTATTACTGCTGCTACTGTTGATCAAATGGCAACTGGTACGGATAACCCTGAAATCAACCGTCTGTTAGGTTCAGAAGGTGATCTGGGTGCGATGATCGGTCTTGATAAGGCATGGGCATGGCGTGCTATTAAGGCGGTTGGTAACTACGGTGAGATCTTTGAAGGTTTCATTGGTGCGGATACGCCAATCGGTCTTGAGCGCGGAATCAACGCTCAGTGGACTGACGGTGGCCTGCTTTACTCTCCACCTTTCCGCTAGTCGGATGTCAAAAAGGGTGCGCATAAGCGCACCCTTTTTTTACTCTTTCTTTAGCTGCTTTTTACGAGCTTTCCTTACTTTGATAGCTGTGTAGGATTCACCTCCGCTGTGACACAGTAAGCTTATGGATTAGTTCTTTGGCAACAACACTAGAACGAAGTGGCCCACCGCGATCCAGTTTCTCGATAGGGAAACTCTGGACCGACAAAAAGTCGCGTGGCGTCATCATACAAATTATTGCGATGGCGATTTTCTGCGCCATTCTTTTTTATCTTGCGGCAAATATAAAAAGTAACTTCGAGGAGCTGGGTAAGCCCTTCGGGTTCGATTTTCTGCAGCAAGAGTCCAACTACGATATCAATCAAACCCTTATAGAGTACAACTCGCAAAGCTCTCATGGGCGAGCGGCTATGGTAGGTATTTTAAATACACTGCTGGTAGCGTTTTTCGGAATCATACTCGCAACGGTTCTCGGCTTTATATTGGGTGTGTTGCGATTATCGCCCAACTGGTTGGTAAACAAGCTTGCGTATTGCTACATAGAATTTGTTCGCAACGTGCCGGTGCTGGTGCACATCTTATTGATGCACGGCGTCATGGTGCACACGCTTCCTCATCCGAGGGAATCGATCAGCGTAGCAGATACGTTTTTCCTTTCTAATCGCGGATTTACTATGCCGCAACCCATATTCCAACCACTGTTCTGGCTGGTTGTAGCGGCGTTTGTATTCGGGATTGTTTACGCTTTCTGGTATCGCAGTAAAGCAAAGCGCAAGCAAGCGGCAACGGGTGAGCAATCACCGGTGTTCTGGGTGATGCTTGCGTCTATAGTTGGCTTGCCGATCCTTGCCTACTTGCTAACCGGGCTGCCGATTGACTGGCAGGCGCCGGAGCAGGGCAGATTTAATCTCAAAGGTGGCATGGCAATCAAGCCTGAGTTTATGGCCTTGTGGCTGGCGTTATCAATGTATACCGCGGCATTTATTGCAGAGATTGTGCGTGCGGGAATCATGGCGGTTAACTCGGGTCAGTCGGAAGCGGCGTTAGCCCTTGGATTACCACGTAAGCGAACGATGAATCTGGTGGTTATACCCCAGGCGCTACGAGTGATTATTCCGCCGCTGACCAGTCAGTATATGAATATCACCAAGAATTCATCTTTAGCGATTGCCATTGGCTATATGGATATTGTGGCAACCATTGGTGGTATCTCGCTTAATCAGACCGGTCGTGAAATGGAGTGCATGATTATAGTGCTGGCTCTTTATCTTTTCTTTTCATTGACCATTTCAACAGTAATGAACTGGTACAACAAGCGCATAGCGCTGGTGGAGCGCTAACATGGATAGCGTAAAATATTTACCGGGCGAGCACCCGGACTTAAAGCCACCTCTTGGCCAGACCGGTGTTTTGCTGTGGATTAGGAAGAATTTTTTCTCATCTACTTTCAATGTGGTGCTAACACTTGCCACGCTTTATTTTCTCTATCTTATTATTCCGCCAACCTTCAACTGGTTGTTTGTTGATTCGGTATTTTCTGCGGACTCACGCTTGCATTGCAGGGAGTTAGGGAGTGGGGCCTGTTGGGGGTTTATTGACAAACGTCTG
>CAZQKJ010000467.1:0-3462 GCA_964593315.1 uncultured Granulosicoccaceae bacterium | reverse complement strand
ATTTGCTTGAATACGGCACAGTGCCGATCGATGGCTCCAATGTCACCCGTGCGCTTGCACTGGCGTTGTCTGTGATCGAAGGAACCAACCTGATCAACTCAAGAATTTTCGTGCTGTCAGACACCGGAGGGTTTAACAGCAATGCAAATAATGCAGTTGGACGACTGGCGCAGTTAGGCCATCGCACAGATCTGATACTGTTTGGCAGCGATGACTCGGACAACGCTTCGGTATCGTTTGATCTTGAAACTGCAGAGACTATGGCCAAAAGCGGCGGCGGTAAGTTAGTACAGGCAAACGCTATCGGCAATGTTAACTTTGCATCTCTAGATTTACAGTCGGGCGGGCTGGGTAACAACGTACTCACTCAATCAGGAATTACCACCCTGCAGTGGAGCAGTTTGTCTCACTGGTTGCTACTTTTTTGTATCCCCCTGTTGTTGATGCTGTTCAGGGGCGGATACCTGTGATACGAGCAACACGACTTTGCCTACTTTTTTCGATAGCGTGGGCATCCTGCACGCAGGCCGACGACAACCTTATTGCTCACCGATTGTTTCTACAGGAGAACTACGCCGAAGCCGCAGAGATTTATACCAACACTGCATGGAAAGGCATTGCGCTGTTCGAGTCTGACCAATGGTGGCGTGCAACCGAAGCGTTCATGCGTGCAGATGATCACAAGTCGCTACATAACCTTGGCAACACGTATGTGAAGATGGGCTATTACGCTCTGGCACTTGAGGCGTATCAAATGGCACTGGCTAAACAGCCTGACTTTGAAGACGCCGATTTTAATGCAGAAATAATGCGCAAGCTGCTCAGTCTTGAACAGGATGAAAGTGGTCAATCAACCTTACCCCGCAAGGGTGAAGAGATTGATCGCGTAGAAAGTGAGGGTAACGAACAACCTGGCGGCAGCTCGGAGGAAGGCACCGATCAACCGCAACAGGAAGAAAAGAACGGCAAGGATCGCGAGGGAGACACAGATGATCGCGGCCCGGCGCCCGAGGCCAAAGCCGCTGGTGATAGCAGTGAGGCTGGCAGTGATAAAACCCTGCAGGATAACGGCAGTCCGGAAGGTGGAGCCACCAAAGGCACAGAGTCAGAGACAGTCACCGAAAACAATCCATCGACCGGAGCAGAAGGCAAGGACAGCCACAGCGATGCTCAAGCTGCCAGCGCAAGAGCGAATCTGGAAGCAACACAAGCCACCGAACAATGGTTGAACCAAATCAACCATGACGCGAAGAAGTATTTACGCAAGAAAATCGAACTCGAGATACAGCGACGTAAAGCAGCAGGCGAAAGTGCTCCTGATGGTGGCAGCCCGTGGTAACGCACTCAGGCAACCAACCATACCGCATCAGTTGGCAGCTGATATGTCTCCTCACTCTTTTCCTGTTAAGCACAAACGCACATGCTCAAACGAACGCGTATATCAAATTGCAGATCGATAGCCGCGAGGTATTTTTTGGTGACAACATAGTGCTTGAGGTGGAATCAACCGGCCTGCTTGATCCGATAGATTTATCACCAGTGCTGGAACAGGCAACTCTGGTACGTGAAACTACCGGCACCCGGATTGCCGTGTTCAGCGGCAAAATCGCACAGATCAAAATACAGCGAATAAACCTACAGCCGAAAAAGTCGGGTACCCTGGTCATTGGCCCTCTGTTGGCTGGAGATATCAGCTCCAACTCAGTGCACGTAAAAGTATCAGAGCTAACCCGCTCAGAGTGGCAGCCACCCGCAGATGCTGTGCAGATTAAAACCACAGTAAGCCCTGAAACTGTGCGAGTGAATCAGCAGGTGGAGCTTAGCATTGAGTTGTTGCATCGCTACCCTGTCAGTGGTGAGACAATCACCCTTCCAACACTGCAACAGGTTTCCAAAAGAGACATTCTTACTGATCGTCGAACCTTCAAGGACGACACCAAAGAGTGGCGACGGACTGAATGGAAATATTTATTGTACCCGCGAGAATCCGGTACGCTCGACCTGGGTAGCATAAAATGGACAGGCACACTGTTGAAATCACGTATTGAGCGTGCAGACTTTGAACGCAGCGTTGACGCAATTAAACTCGATGTCAGGCCTGCAGCTGTGGATCAAGGTGACTGGTGGCTACCCAGTGAAAACGTCAAACTCACCGAAGCCTGGTCAGAACCGCCCACAAGCCTGCGCGCCGGGGATGAGCTCCAGCGGACAATCACCATTGAAGCCACGTCGGTTCTATCTGGTCAAATCCCAACACCGGTAATCACTGAAAGCCGAGCGCTGAAGCAAACCCTTATCAACACCCGCCGTGAGGAAGCACTAAGCTCGCGCGGAGTTACCTCTAAGGCCGTATTTACCTATCGGGTCAAAGCGCAAAGCCCGATTCCCGTTTTTATGGACACCGTCAGAGTGCCGTGGTGGGACACGGCAGAAGAAAACCATCGCGAGGCAATTATTCCGGCTCGCAGAATCAACGTTGGCTTACCTGATCGTGCAGATCTTTTAAGTGAAGCAGCGCTGCAGGAAACCGGTGTGAATCGCATTCAGCTTTTTCTGCAATCCACCGGATGGCTACGACTGGGCATTTACGCACTGGCCGCATTCTGCCTGACGATGTTGGGCAGGATGCTTTTTCAGGTTTTGAGCAGACGCGCTGGCAGATCAGCTGAGATCAATATACACATTACTCATCTACGCGCTGCAGTGAGTCAACACAATGCAACGGAACTGCACCGCTTGCTAAGATCCCCGGTATCAAAACGCTTGTTTGGCGTTGCTCACCATAGATTGCTACAAGACATTGAAGGCAGACTGTTCAGTGATAATCAATCGCTGCAGAAAGTTGTGTTTCCTGCAGATATACAAAAACAGATTACGGAAATAAAACGAACAGCGAAATCAAACCATCAAGCAACCAGCGCACCACGAAGACAAGCGCTAGCAGAGATATAATTTATCATTAGGATCAGGGTAGTGTATTTAACATCACTACTTTCATCTCAATATTGCGCCTTCACTGCTGTTCCTGCTTGAGGGCTACCGTCGAGGCAAGGAGAGTGCAATGTCTGCGCAGCTCTCCTTACTCACCGGTACCGTATCAGTGTAGAGTCCAGCAACTATTCCGGCATTTCAGCCCAAAACCATCTTCTTACCGGATTAATTGCGCCACCACCATC
Source organism: uncultured Granulosicoccaceae bacterium (assembly GCA_964593315.1). Taxonomy (GTDB): domain Bacteria; phylum Pseudomonadota; class Gammaproteobacteria; order Granulosicoccales; family Granulosicoccaceae. The sequence continues at coordinate 286 of CAZQKJ010000467.1, read as the reverse complement.
CAGATTTATTGCACCTGACATGGTATTTACTGTTGGATCACCACCATCTTTATCGGCAACAAAAATCGTTTGCACAGGTGGCGCTAATCCTCCACCAGGTATCGGGCTTCGTCGACGCCCTCTGACTGATTCCTCATCGCTCAAGTCATCTGAATAGTTCACAGGTGTTCCATCTAGCAGATTAACAGCCCAAAAGTAACTTTCACCAATGTCTGGCCTACATCCACCGTCCAGACGCAGACCAGGAAGATAGCTTGTGAAACGAATGACATGATCGAATGTAGCA
>CAZQKJ010000466.1:0-3477 GCA_964593315.1 uncultured Granulosicoccaceae bacterium | reverse complement strand
CATCAGTTAGTAACAAGTGGCATGCAAGTGGTCGATATGGACGATGATGGAAACCAGGATATATTAATTAGCTTTTATAATGACGGTAATGCCAACCCACAGATGAATCTGGCGATTTACCACGGCAATGGCGATGCGACTTTTAATGAAGGCCAGGAGATCGCACCAGACTTACGTCGAGTTGAAGACATTGCGATCGGTGATGTAGATGGCGACGGCTTACTGGACATAGCAATGGTTGCCGGCTGGAGCTTTGGTACGACGGCGGTACTGTCACGCAACGACAACTCCTCTGAAGACAATTCCGATGAGTTAACTTCTACTGACGGCAACTCATCTGACAACAACTCCTCTGATACAAACTCCGGTAACGCCTGTCTGTATGCCGGCAGTGACCCGGACGGTGATGGATGGGGCTGGGAGTCTGGTCTTTCCTGCAGAGTTACCGCGCAAACTCTGCCAGGTGACGGGGGCCGAGAAACCAATGGTTTTACCTTCCAGAATGTGTCCAATAATCCACCCTGTATTTTGGAAGACTCTGACCCGGATGGAGATGGCTGGGGTTGGGAAGACGGCATGTCTTGTCTTTTTTTCGGTACAGGCACTATCACCACATTTAATGTTGAACCTCGGGCTTGCGAAAGTGCAGCATCTGATGCAGACGGTGACGGATGGGGCTGGGAGAATAATGCGACTTGTGTTGTTACCACCCCATAAGCACCAGGAACTAAGCTTTAAAAAACATCATTTGGTAGATCTTGCACGCAGAGTGCAGCTGAGGCCGGTCAGAATATCTGACTGGCCTTATGCCAAACCACCTGGAATGCACCTGGACCAACAGGCACAGATCAAGACTTACAGACCTGTTTAGGCAGACCCGTGCAAGCGATGACACTCACAGCGACTTTCGCCACGAGCCCTAACAGTGACATTGTAAGTATCTCCGAGACATGCAAGCGCTGGCGTCGCAAATTTGCTGTATACGCAAAACATTGAAATGACCCATAAATCAAGACAGGCACTGTAGAAAAAGAAAGATTGGCAATCGCGGCACTTTGACAGGTCTCGTTTTCTGAGAAGAACACCGTTAATTATCCGTTCTACAATGATTTAGCAGTAATAAAATAAATTGATGGTGATTTTCCCGGTAAAAAATATATCGATGTGCAGGACCTAACATTCCGGTTAAAGAAACGGCCAAGATTTAAGAAATTTGCAACTGTTAGCCGTAGAGTAACTGGCTGTTACTACGATTGACTACACGAGTAAGTCCGAAGTGAGCACATAATGCTTTGATGGATTGTGCAGAACCGGAAATACCTTTGAATCGTTGCTTAAACGAAGTCGATAGTTCGATCCAGTGTTGCGTTGAAATATTGAGTCTTTGTAGATTAGGCGGTCCGGTTTCAGTGATAGCGCTTCGCTTATCATCTCGAATGATTCTGCCAGTCAGTCAACCAGTTCGATGTAGTCAAGCAGATTGAATATAAGTCCGCGGGGCTTAGGTTGTGTAAGGTTGCCAGCGAATGGCATCAGAGATTTCGGCTGCTTGGTATCAGTGTGATCAGAAAGAGAGTGTTTTGATTTGTTCTTCCAGTAATCAATACGCAGTTTAATACTGGTGTGATCAGAGGATTCTGGTGTGTCAGCCATTGCGGCTCTGATTGGATTCAGATCAACGTAAGCCATCGCACTAAGCACGGCTTTTTCATCGAGTAGTGCTTGTGATTTGTAGCGTGACTCCCAGAAGTGACCGCTACAGTCATCTTCCTTATTAGCTCGACGAGCAACGTTTTCATTGAGTAGTTTCATAAACCAGCTGATATCGAAGAGTCTGGATCGCCAGGTATCGATCAATGTGTTGAGTTGGTTAACTTCGTGAGATTCGAGGTGCTCACCGTCGATGAATTTCTGAGGGGCCTCTTTGAGTTTACAGAGCTGGTGCCATCGCCTGACGATCTCCTTAGAGTCTGCCTGGTTTGCAGCTCAAGCATCCACATGTAAGACGAGGTGGTAGTGATATGAAAGTACTGCAAACGCTGCGACATCAATAAAGAAGATAGAGGTAAGTCTTAACAGATCATGTTCAACCTGATGCCTGCGATGTTCATAGCACTGTCCAGTGATGGAGTCCTTGCCGCAAAGGAATGCGCGTCTAACGCAGCGAGAGACACAGTGATAGAAGGGAGTGGCATCGAGAGAAATCTGAAACTTGCGAGGTTTAGGCATGATTTAGATTGATGTGCATTGCCTTACCGCTGTGCCAAATATTAAAAGGGAATTCTGTCACATCTTTGAAATATTTCGTTAGATCACAATGTTGACACGGTATTCGTAACTGGGTTTAGGTATGCTAATCACGGCTCAGTGGCGGCTTGTGAAGAGCAGGTCATTGCGCTGAAACTGTCCACTTAAACGTTCCAGGTAATCGTCTAGTATATGAAAATCAATTCGATCTTCTTTGCCGCCTTAGCACTATTTCTATCTTCTAACTTGCAAGCGCAATCCATATACGGTGGAGAAATAGTCTCTCGCAATACCTTCGGCGAAGGCTTGATGGTAACTCGTGCAAAAATGCTCCCAATGACTGGCACAGTGACAAATATTTTCTTTTTCAACAGAGCCGATGAACCATGGAATGGTAACGTTTGGTATGAGTACGATTGGGAATTAAGAGGTAGATTGCCTTCTGCTGGTTGGTCTCAAATTCGTGTCCGAAATGAGCGGGGTGCCCAGCTGATAGATGCGCCCGTCAACGTTTCCAGCACAACAAACCTCGGTAACGAACTGCTTCACTATATATTGATTCGTAAAGACGACCGCTACGTTTACGATATACGTCGTAACTTTGATATCAGAACCTACAACTTCAATGATGCTTCTGCTCATGGCCGCAACTCTGCGTCGCTTCTCAGTAACGGACCGCGGATATTCGAAACTGGTGGAAAGGTTGATCATATTCCTTCATATAAACGACTGGATTTTAGCCTCGGTATCACTGCATTCGATAATAGCTGGGCTGGTCGTGTCTCTGCTGGAGACTTTAGTCGTGAAGTTGAAGTAGACTTTACTCGTTTTCACACCTACTCGGGCAACAATCTTAACAGTTCGCCTCAGTGGAGTGATGAGTTCAACGGCAACTCGCTTGACCGTGGAAAGTGGTTTGAAGCTAATTGGTCTTTTGCCGCTACTCAGTTCAGACCAGATAACGTCCGGTTGGCGAACGGGCGTTTGTACTTAAAGATCAATCGAGGTCAGTCTAACGGAAACGATTCGTCTCAAAATCTGGCTTTAAACGGTTCTGCCTCTCAGTCTTCTACTTCACATGGGGGAGTTGCGAATAGAGCGATTGACGGCAATCAAAACGGAGTTTGGCGAAACAACTCTGTCACGCATACCAATTCAAGCCAGAAAAACGCCTGGTGGCAGGTTCGGCTTGCGCAAACTAGTAATATCAATCAAATCATTGTTCATAAC
>CAZQKJ010000465.1:0-3502 GCA_964593315.1 uncultured Granulosicoccaceae bacterium | reverse complement strand
GTATAGGGAAGTTTTGATTGGGCTAACTACACTGCGAGCTTGTACAGTTATAAAACTGGAAATAAGGCAGACCGAAAAATGAGCTGCGCCCATGTTTGAATTTGATCAGTACCAGGCGGCTGAGCCAGGTATGTCTATCAGACCAACAGAAAGTATAGATTTCGCCCAGAACATACGTAGACGGTCACTCCTGATCTGGAGTGAACACTGTGTCGAGTGTGCGGCGCCTGAGTGTTTTCAGACTTGTGATCTTTACCGGCCGCGCCCGGACAATCGCTGCAGGCGATTTGAAGTGGGTATGCGGCGCAACAATCACTTCAAAAGTCAAACCGGTGTTGCTGCGGATATTGTATTCGGGCAATGGGGTAAGCTCGAGGCGCGTGGTAACACGATACTGTTTAAAAACCGCCTGGTCACTTTGCTTGAGAAGGCGATGCCGCCCGTGCAAAGACTTATCAACCGGTTCGGTCGTCTGGTCCGGCGCTTAGGCGGCAGTGCTCCCTGGACTTCACTATCATTTGAACTCTTCGATTATGCCAGTAAGCGACTGCAGAAAGCATCAACTCCAAAGAGTGCTCCGGATGGTTTTTTAATAGAGATCTATAACCCTGATAACCAAGTTTGTAGTGTCAAGTTTGCCTGTGCGGTTGCTGGTTCAAAGATGCTGTCGATCCCTGCCAGCGGGCGGCTCGTCTTGCCTTATTGGAAACTGTTGAAACTGGATGCCGGATACAATCGTTTTTTTATTCCCTATGCAGAGCTGAGCCGTGTGGTCGAGAGCGGTCTGCCCTACAACGTTTCGTTTACACCAGAGGCTGAGTCTGGCACACAGCTGGTATTCATCTCGTGCGACTTTGTCACAATAGATAATCCGCATGCTTTGGTCCCTCCGGTTCCCACGTTAAAAGACCATAGTCACCCGTCTGTGCAGGATCAACCAGCTGCCAAGTGTGTCGTATTTGATCTGGATAATACCTTATGGGACGGAGTGCTGGTGGAGGGTGAAGTTGTTATGAAGCCATTAGTTCCTGAATTATTTAAGCGTCTTGATGAACGGGGTATATTGATTTCGGTTGCGAGCAAGAATAATGAGGAAGAGGCGCTGGAACAACTCGCAAAGCTGGGTCTGGCAGAATATTTAGTGTATCCGGTGATCAACTGGAATCAAAAATCAGAGAATATAAAGGGATTGGCTGATGAGATTAGCATCGGAACTGATACGCTGATATTTATCGATGATTCTCCGTTTGAAAGAGAAGAGGTTTCTAAATCAGTTACCGGCATCGAAGTATTACCTGAAACAGCCCTTGATGATTTACTCAATCACCCGAGATTGCAAGGGAGTGCTACGGCGGAGTCTGGTAAGCGGCGGATTATGTATCAACAGCAAGCGAAGCGCCGCGAAGCCTCGGTAGAATTCGGTGAAGATTATCGGGCGTTCTTGAAGTCATGCCAGATTGTTGTGACTATTGGTCCGGTGCAGGAAGATCAATATCTTCGTGTTGCCGAGTTGCTACAACGTACCAATCAGTTAAACTTTTCTGGCACCAGGTACGCAAGAGAAGCGATAGATGAGCTACTGAACAACAAGAAAACTGATAAGCACGTCATTCAATGTAGTGATAAATATGGTGATTATGGATTGGTCGGTTTCTCAATAACTGATAGAAAGAACGATATTGATGACAATGGAAAAGGCCTTAGAAAAGGGCAAAAGATTATCAATGTTCGGGATTTCATGTTGTCTTGTCGTGTGCAAGGCAAGTTGATCGAAAAGGCGTTTTTCAGCTATCTGGTTGATAGATACGCTGACAGCAGAGTAGCGCTGAATGTGAATTTCGTACCAACCAAACGCAATGGTTTGGCTAAATCGGTATTGCAGGAAATTGGATTTTCAATGCAGTCAGAAAATGGTGCAACACTCGATGTCGAACCTGGACAGCTTAATGTCGACTTTCTGGAGTTAAGAACAGGCTCGATAAACCATGCCGGAAATTAGCGTGAAATGTGTTTCAGGCCGATTGCAACAGATCCAGTTTTTTCCACCATTTGTTCCATGATTCCTTTGATCCTTTCCATTGATTGCTATCGATTGGAAGAAAAGTGACGTCGTCAATGGTGTTAAGTCCTGAGGATCGGTCCTGACGTGTAAGGATTGCGAGGCGTATGTTGTCACTACCGGTACGGAAGTATTTTGCGAGACTCTGTTTTAGAGCATCCAGGCTGCTGGCGGTGAAGTGATACTGGCTCTCTTCTGATGGAGTAAAGACTTCTGTAGCTAAATTATTTTGCGTATTGGAAACCACGAACAAAGTGTGCGCTGGATTGAGTGATGAGAATTGGTCGCGTAAATATCTCCAACGAGCAATTTCCTTTTCAAAGGTTTTATCGATATCAAAAATTCGCTTAGCCGGATGCGGGATTTGAAAGTTGTGCCATAAGTACAAATTATATTCTGTCCAGTAGGGATGGTCGTTTCGAATGGATATGCTATCCCGGGTAAAGTCCGGTATCCCTTGGTTTAGAAGAGCGATGGTGCTTTCTACGGGGCAGATGAGCCAATCAAAAATGCTGGACTGAGTGACTACAGTCGAACTAGCAGTATTTGCCTGTGACTGATTGTCGGTCAGGCGTTGTAATTGGTGAGTGGTTTGGCACGATATCCCAAGACTTACTGCTACTGTGTCGTTCGCTTTGTTCACTGCATTGAGGCCTTTGTCGCTGGATTCTGGAGGTTTAAAGCCTTTGCAGAGTGACTAAGGCAGCTCTTTGTGTTGTTGGGACATGGTGTCAATTCACTTATCTGACAGTAACGCGATTAGAGATCGTCGCCAGGGCGTACTGACTGCGCACGTATTCTTCCACTCTTAGTCTGTCGACCCCGCGACTTACCTGTCCGGTGATGATGGCCTCTTGTTTTTCTTCGTCATACTGTACCCACACTGCAGTGGTATCCACACCCGGTATGGGTGGTATGGGTTTGATGCTGGCGGTGGCGCAAGCAACCAGTGTAATAGCCATTAACATTTTTACAGCTACAATAAATCTTTTTTTGATCATATCCTGTGTGCTCAATACTCTAGTTATTCACGAAAACTCTGCAGTGGTCAGCCACTGTTTTCGCAACTCTACACCAAATGCGGTAATAGTGGAAAGCAGTGGGATAGGTGATGCGGCGGATTGGCAGTGCCTGCGCGAACGGGATGAGGTGGCCAAATTTGAAGTCTGGCGCAATCTCGATAACAAGTGTTTTTCAATGCTTACACATTGTAGTAAGCACGATACCATTCAACAAAGGCTGAGATGCCTTGTTCTACCGTAGTGGCGGGTTTGTAGTCGACTGCTTTGATTAGATCAGTGACATCTGCGTAGGTGTCCGGCACATCCCCGGGCTGAAGTGGCAGCATATTCATTTCTGCCTTTATGCCCAGGCACTCCTCCAGCACTTCTATGTATCGCATCAGATTGACGGGTTCACTATTGCCGATGTTATACACACGGT
>CAZQKJ010000464.1:0-3514 GCA_964593315.1 uncultured Granulosicoccaceae bacterium | reverse complement strand
TTAGTTAATTGTACACACAATATAACTTAACAATATATTTAGATTTAATGTGATTCTTTTACCCTAGGGTAGGGGAAATTCTCAGGTTCTAAAAATTCTTCTGCTTATCCATTGATATATCCATTTTCTTCGGATAAAAAACAATTTTAAATAAAGAGATACTCACCTAAAAAGCAATTGCAAGTTATTTGCAAGCCTAAATTCTGAGTTGCATTTGCAAGCGGTATGCAAACGGTATTTGCATACCGTTTGCTTTTGAAACACCTGATTTTACGTACACTTTTGTCCTGTCGACTTAGTATTAATTGTCTGCGCAGCCAATATTCAGGAAGGTGCCTTCCATTAATTTTTTTAATGCAATAAATAATTATGCAATTAATCAAATTTTTGGCTGTATTATTCATTTCGCTTATTTCAGTTCAAGCAACAAACATTGAAGAGTCAGAACTGACTTTAAGTGGAAACTTACAAGAAGCAACAGTAGAATTTACAATTACCAATTATGGTGAGTTAGCAAAAAACGTGACCTATATCATTATTCAAGACCAAGTTTTGGTTCTTGAACAAGGAGGAACTAGTATTCCTTCAGGTGGTACAGTTACCATTCATGTTCCTAAACAATCATCAGGAGATTACGAGTACACACTTGAGGTTACTTCTGATGTAAATGGGATTGTAGATAAATACACTGTAATTCAATAACGCCCATATCAAGTACTTGAAGTAATAACTTCGTTCACTTTTCTAAAGTGGACGGAGTTATTTTATTTGTTCTATCTTTTCAAGAAACCATTGGTTAAATGGAAAACCATTTTTTTTAATTGAATGAATAATTTCCTCTTTTTTCGATAGAAATTTTGGGTTTTTAGAATTATCTAAACGTCCCTCAAAATCCATATAAAACTTAAACAGTTTTTTAAATAATTTTTCAAAAGTTTTATAATAATGTAATTGATAAGTTATTTGATATTTTCTAGCAGGCTTATATTTCAATAATTGTCGATAAGCATCAAGGACTTTTCTGATTTCTATTTTGTCATATTCTAAAATAGCTGCTTTTCTAATATTTACTTCATACAAAATTTTTAAGTGTAAGACTTTAAGGTCTAAATTGAGAAAAGTGCCCTGTTGACGCAAAGTGTTATTGAAGATTTTATAAGCTTTAGAAAAGGTTTTTCTATCAAATTCTAAAAGTGCTTTACAATATTGAAGGTAAGCTTTTGCCTCCGAATTCTCTTCAAGCCTCTCTCCATAATAATCTATAAATTTTTCAACCCAGTCATATTTTTCTCTAAAACTATTAAAAGGAGAATCGGGTTGAAGCCCATGAGTTTTAAGTTCAGTAAAGACAGATATGTCATTAATGGACAAGGCAACAGCTACAATATTCCTAAAGAGAACTGGCGACAATCTTTGAGGTTTTTTATAACTCCATTTAATATTTATGATTTGATTATTTAACCATAAAAAAATAGGTCGATAGTGTTTAAATCCTTCATTCATTTTTTTGATAGAAAAATTATTGAGGAAGGAATACATTTCAAGATTTTCTTCATTAGAAAAAGACTCTTCGTTCTTTTTAATTAGTTCAAGGGTTGAATCAAAAAGTGGCTTGAGATTTTTAGAAGAATCATTTAACTGTTCAAATAAAATTCTTATTTGATTAAATATTTTTAGAGTAGCACTAATTTGAGATTGTTGTTCTATCCATAGAATAATCTCTTTTACCAGTAAAAGGTCTGTTATATCATAATGGAGGTGTGAGCCTTTCATAATGTTTTTATAACTCAAAAATGCACAATATAATCTCAGTTTATTGGTGAAATAATATTCATCCAATGCTTTTGAAATTCCCAAAAGATTAGGTTCAGTCGCCCTATCTCCAATCTTCTCAATTAACTCTCTTCTTTGTTTTTCTTTTTGAATTGCCTCCAACAGAAGAACATTTTGTCCAATGGTTTTGCTCATAGTTTTGATTTTGAAAATAAAAAAATAGAAAAACTACAGTTATTTTATCTCACTAAGATAACTTAATGAAAGATTTTATCCAAAATTAAATCATTGACTATCAGTTGTTTGTAAAATTGGTGAGCGTTTTTTTTCCTAGAATTTCTTTTTGAGAATGTTTTTTTCTCCTTACTTCGGTAGAGAAAACTCTGCTTCTTGTATGTAGAAATAAAAGTTTATACCAAAAAACTAACTATGAGATACTCAAAAAAGGAATTTGAAGAATTATCTAATAGACTTTCACAAATGACTCAAAAGTTTGGAGAATCAGTAAACTCTGAGGAGTGTGAAGATAAGTTGCAACATCTTATTCAATTTACTTTGCCTGATTGTTTTTTCATGGTTATAAATATTAAAAAACAGAAAGTTACATGGAGTCAAGGAGTGAGTAATTATTTAGGATATAGTGATAATCGAGTTTTGCAAAACAATACATTCACATTTTACGACTCATTAGATATTATTCATCCTGATAGAAGAAAACAATATTTATTATTTGGATGGTCAGCATATCAAGTATCTCAAATGTATAAAGAGCAACTCAGTTCATGTCACCAACAATTCATGATTAAAATACCTATTAGAAAAAGGAATGGAAAGTTTCTATGGGTAAAACAAACTAGTATGCCATTTGAATTAGATGAAGATAACAATCTGATTTCGCATTTGAATCTTTATTACATAATAGGAAAATATAAGGGGCAGCCTATTGAAAAACCGATTATTTTTTCAACATCAACCGCAAATGGGAGAAGAAGAGATTGGGAAGATTTAGTATCAGAAAATACAAAGCTTGTCTCTTTTCCTTTTTCGAATTCTGAAGAAAAATTATTAGGGTATTATGCCACCGATGTTAAAAAAACAATTCAGGCAGCAGCAGAATCTCTAAAGTGGAGTGTACACTGGGTAAAGGAGTTGAATAAGAGCATTCTTGAAAAGGGAAAGAAGAATTACTCAAACGAATTTCAATCTGCTTTGGAAGTTGCAATATACTTAAAAGACCTTGGTTGGGTAAAGAAAATTTAAGACTTCCACCCCTAGGGTAGGGTAATTTAAATTTTATGAATCTTTATATAATTGTGATTCTACAATTTTTTTTAAGCCTTAAGGACTAAATTTTTAAATCAAATTACTAAACAAAAAATAAAATTATGACGAGATTAATGAAACTTCATTACTTCCTAATTCTAGGTTTCTTTCTTTTTGCAAATAATGTATTTGCTCAAAATACTAACGAAAAAATTTGTAAGGTTTACGGAAAATTTCAAGGTGTAGCATATGATAGCATGGTCAAAATATGTTCTGCTACTTCGTCAGACGAAGCTTGTAAAGAACTTCTAGATGAATTGAAAGCGAGCTTTAATTTGGCTGTAAGTTCAAAAGAAGAATTTATGGAAAACAATGTTTTGGGATGTACTATTTTACTAAAAAAAGTTGAAGATGGAATTGAGTTTACTGTAGAAGGAATTTCCACATATAAGGATAAATTGAATTCTTTGTATGATGC
>CAZQKJ010000463.1:0-3524 GCA_964593315.1 uncultured Granulosicoccaceae bacterium | reverse complement strand
CAGTGCTGCCTGTTTGGCTGAGTCCTTATCCGACAACACAACAACAGCTGCAGAACCTATAAAACAGCCGTATTCCTGCAAGGTGTCGAAGTCCATTGGAATGTCACCTAAGGATGCCGGCAGTATGCCGCCAGACGCTCCACCCGGGAAGTAACCATAGAACTCATGACCATCCAGCATGCCTCCACAATACTCATCGATGAGCTCACGCATAGTGGCACCCGCCGGCGCGAAGTGTACGCCCGGGTTCTTGACGCGACCCGAGATGGAAAAGCTTCTTAAGCCTTTTCGATCATGACGGCCTTCGGAGGTAAACCATTCATGGCCTTTTTCCAGAAGATCACGTACCCAATATAGTGTTTCAAAGTTGTGCTCGAGTGTCGGACGCCCGAACAAACCGACCTGGGCAACAAACGGCGGGCGTAATCTGGGCAATCCGCGTTTGCCTTCGATTGATTCAATCATCGCGGACTCTTCACCACAGATGTAGGCACCGGCACCACGACGTAATTCAATCTCCGGTAGTGCGTAAGGCGCATCGGCCTGCAAGAGCGCTAACTCTGTTTCGAGAATCTCACGTCCCAATGCGTATTCGTCACGTGTGTAGACCCAGATCTTGTCGATACCGACGACGCTGGCGGCAATTAACATACCTTCAAAAAAGCGGTGCGGGTCTTTTTCAATGTAATAACGATCTTTAAAAGTACCGGGCTCGCCTTCGTCAATATTGACTGCCATATAGCGCGGTGCTTCCTGTCCTGAGACGATCTCCCATTTCATACCCGAAGGAAATCCGGCACCACCGAGCCCACGAAGGCCACTGTCTTTTAAAAGTGAAATGACATCTTCAGGTTTGCGTGTTCCATCCGCACATTCCTTTGCTATGCGGTAGCCACCATCGGCCAGATATGCCTTGAAGCCAACATGCGCCTGAGGGTTGTCTGGTTTGATTTTGCCGGCTTTGACATCTCGCACCACGTCATCAACCGTTGCTTTGTCCACTGTATGGAAACCGACAACAGCGGCAGGTGCTTCAGTGCAGCGCCCGATACAGGGCACCGGCTGCACACGAACACCATCTCCTAAAGCTGCACGTAAACCACCGATCAATTCGTTGGCACCCGCAAGCTCACAGCTCACCGAATCGCAAACGCGAACGGTAAGCGCTGGTGGCGCTTCGTTGCGCTCGGTCACAACATCGAAGTGATGATAAAAGGTTGCCACTTCATAGACTTCAGCTGGCGAGAGCTTCATCTCGTGTGCCAGTGCCACCACATGGTGGGCGGCCAGATGGCCATAGCGATCCTGTATCAGGTGTAAATGTTCGATCAGCAAATCACGTTGGCGAGAAGCGTCACCCAACAACTCGCGCACTTCAAGTAACGCATTCAGGTCGACCGCACGGCCTTTACCCTGCCCCTTCTTTCTTTTTCTGCCGCCAGTGTTACCCGCCTTGCGGGTTACTTCGCTTGAAACACTTGCCATCAGTCATATCCGGGTTAAGCATTAAAACTAAGAGTAAAAAACCGTGCGCGGCAATTACAAAGCACCATGCACCAGCTCTAGAACAAGCCTTCAATAACACCTTCAGAATTCATACGAATTCGGTTGGCAGCAGGTTCTCTTGGCAAGCCTGGCATCGTCATGATGTCGCCACAGACAACAACGATAAAACCGGCTCCGGCCGAGAGCCTGACTTCACGCACCGGCAATGTGTGATCAACAGGCGCACCTTTGGCATTCGGGTCGTCAGAAAAACTGTACTGGGTTTTGGCAATACATACCGGCAGATTACCAAAGCCTTCGGCTTCAAGCTCCGCCACCTGATTACGGGTTTTCTGGTCAAAGGAAATATCGTTGGCACGATAAATTTTGGTTGCCACGGCTCGCACCTTGTCGAGTAACGGCATATCATCCGGGTAAGACACTTTGAAGTCCGCCTTGCCACTATCCGCCAGGGCAACCACTTCCTTCGCAAGATCTTCAGTACCTGCTCCACCTTCAGCCCAGTGATTGGCATCAACCGCCTTCACGCCCAGACCGTCGCAGATATCGCGCACAGCTTTCATTTCAGCATCAGTGTCGGCCGAGAAACGATTGATCGCAACAACCAGGGGCACACCATAGGACTGAACATTTTCAATATGGCGTTGCAGGTTGGTACAACCGTCTTTTACTGCCTGCACATTTTCTTTACCTAGATCATCCTTACCGACGCCACCGTGCATTTTCAGTGCACGGATGGTTGCAACCAGTGTTACTGCATCAGGCTTCAGACCGGACTGGCGGCATTTGATATCAAAGAATTTCTGCGCACCGAGGTCTGCCCCGAAACCGGCTTCTGTGACAACATAGTCAGCCAGTTTCAATGCGGAGGTGGTCGCGATGACTGAATTACAACCATGCGCGATATTGGCAAACGGTCCGCCATGGATAAACGCCGGGTTATGTTCCAGCGTTTGCACAAGGTTGGGGTTGATCGCATCTTTCAATAACACAGCCATTGGCCCGGGTGCGAGAATTTCAGATGCTCGAATAGGCTTGCGCTCACGTGTATAGGCCACAACGATTTTACCGAGACGTTCAGTCAGGTCATCAATGTCACGGGCCAGACAGAAAATCGCCATGACTTCTGATGCCACGGTAATGTCAAAGCCGTCTGTGCGAGGGAAACCGTTGCCGGGGCCACCCAATGAGCTGGTGATCTGGCGCAGGGAACGGTCATTCATATCTACAACACGACGCCATGCAACGCGTCGCGAATCGATACCGGCGCTGTTGCCCCAGTAGATGTGATTATCGAGCAGTGCTGACAACAAAGCATGCGCTGAGGTAATGGCGTGGAAGTCACCGGTGAAGTGAAGATTGATATCTTCCATCGGTATCACCTGCGCATAACCACCTCCCGCGGCCCCGCCTTTCATTCCAAAGCAGGGACCAAGACTGGGTTCACGCAAACAGACCATCGCGTTCTTGCCAATTCTGTTAAGCCCGTCTGTCAGGCCAACCGATGTAGTGGTCTTGCCCTCACCTGCGGGTGTCGGCGTGATCGCTGTTACCAGAATCAGTTTGCCGTCCGGCTTGTCTTTCAGGGTCTTTATATAGTTAAGGTCAACTTTGGCTTTGGTATGCCCATAGGGCATCAGCGCTTCGTTGGGAATACCCAGTCGATCGGCGATATCACCAATCGGTTTTATCTCTGCTGCTTGTGCGATATCGATGTCGCTCATAGCGCTATGCTCTCCCGTTCAGTTTGTTCTTGTGTTCAGTTAATTCGTGCTGGTCAAATTGCTGCATGACATGCCGGTTTTATCAGCCGGTTTTTATCAGCAAACTCACCAGGGTTATAAGGGTTCTGGTTATGCTTGAGTTTCTGTGGAAAACGCTTCTGCCACGTTCTGTACTAACCGGCGGCACACCCGTTAACCATTGTCTCTACGCACATGTTAGTCGCAACATCGTGAGTCCTGTTCCAGCAATTGCCGCAATCTCGCAAATTGGTATATAAATGGCGTAAATTGGTC
>CAZQKJ010000462.1:0-3524 GCA_964593315.1 uncultured Granulosicoccaceae bacterium | reverse complement strand
TGCTGATCCAATTACCGACATAACTATCTACTGCATGATGTGCTATGAGCCAATGCAGTCTCTGCAATTTCGTCGTTGTATGCTTGATAAACAAGTATCGTAGTATCTGTGTGGCAAGCTCTGATTACCTGGCTGGCTGTGGATCTAGGATTTGTATTTGGTAACTACGAATGCGCTATTTTTCTGCAGAGTCATGGTATGACAACGGAATGGACGCATAAGGTTTTCGGGACACACACCAGCGAGTGTAAGGTTCTAGTTTTGTGGGTGGCGCTTACTATGTCGTGGTACTTGACGTTGGAATTATGAGAGCAAGTGCCGGGCCGGGTGCTTGAGGCGATATAACTCCCGCAAACATATTCAGGGCAGGGCAAATGTGGGGCTCCGCATCCGTGAGCTGGGCAGCTTTTACGCGGACTCGGATTAGGTTTAGGTGAAGGCTTGCGTTATCATGACTCAGCGGTAAGTAAAGGCCTGCCAGAATCCAAATTCAGCCACAAGAGACCCGAGAAACGTGGAAAAAACTACCGACGAAAGTAAGCTTGCGTCGCTATTTGATAAGCCCTTGAACGTAGTCAATATAGGGCTTGACGGGTTTGCACAAGAGCTGGCCCAGCAGGGTGTCAAGGTTACCCGGCTCGACTGGCGACCACCTGCAGAGGGTGACGCTGAGCTTGCCGAGTTATTGTCAAAACTGGGCAGCTAAATGCAGCAGATCGAACAGGCCAATGCACAGGCGGTGGATACCATGTTATCCGGCGACCCCGTGCTGATTGATGTCATCCCTGCCACTCAGGCCATACCCGAACTTGCAGATGAAAAGCTCATTCTGCATGCCGGCCCGCCGGTTGAATGGCAGAACATGTGTGGACCCATGCGAGGCGCGGTGGCTGGCATTGCAGTCTTTGAGGGTTGGGCTGACTCTCTGGACGATGCCATGACCAAAGCCGCGGCCGGTGAATATCGCTTCGAACCTAATCATCACTACAGCGCGGTTGGTCCTATGACCGGCATGACCACGCGCAGTCAGCCGCTCATGGTTGTAGAAAACCGCACGTCAAACAATCGCGCTTACTGCGCTATTAATGAGGGGCTTGGCAAAGTCATGCGTTTTGGTGGCAATGATGAAAGTGTGCTTGCCCGACTTGCCTGGATAAGAGACTCGCTTGCACCGTTAATGTCGCAAGCCTTACAGAACACCGATGGAATTAATTTAAAAAACCTTATCGCACGTGGCTTAACCATGGGCGATGAAATGCATCAACGCAATGTTGCCTGTTCAGGATTGTTATTGCGTGAGTTGTCACCGCATATGGCGGCCGTATCAAAAGATAATAACTTGTTATCTGAATCCTTAGCGTTTATGGCCGGTAACGATCAATTCTTTCTAAATGTTGGCATGGCCACCGGAAAATCGATTATGGATCCGGTTAAAGGCATTGCACATTCAACGGTGGTAACAGCGATGTCACGAAACGGTACTGACTTTGGTATCCGTGTCAGTGCTTTAGGTGATCAATGGTTTACTGCCCCTGTCGAGATGCCGGAAGGTCTCTACTTTCCTGGCTTCACCGAAGCCGATGCCAACCCGGATATGGGGGATTCCACCATTGTTGAAACGATTGGGCTGGGTGGTTTTGCCATGGGCGCATCGCCTGCGGTTGCAGGGTTTGTTGGTGCCGGTGCTGCGTCTGATGCCATGATCTTCACCAGAGACATGGCAGAAATATGCTGTGCTGAAAATCCCGAGTGGAGCATACCGGCAATGGATTACCTTGGGGTGCCAACCGGCATAGATATAAGGCGGGTGGTTGAACTGAACTTACCACCAACTATCAACACAGGCATTGCACACAGGGAGCCAGGTATCGGCCAGGTCGGTGCGGGCGTCGTGCGCGCGCCTTTAAAGTGTTTTAGCGATGCTTTGCGAGCGTTTGCTGCATTGGAAGGTGTAGCATGAGTGAGATAACACGCGTAAGTGTCAAGCAAAAACACTATCTGGATTCAGTCGCGTTGATGCGCTATTCGCAATCTCTTGTCGGTATGGATGGCATAAGTGAAGCTGCCATGATGATGGGCACGCCATCGAATATTGAGATCATGCAGAACGCAGGATTGATCGATAGCACTAATTGCAATGCTGGCCCGGGAGATCTTGTGATTGCGGTGCGTGGTGCTAACGCTGCCAGTTTAGATGCAGCAATAGCTAACGCTGAAACCTTACTAAGCGCACCAAAACAAAGTAGTGATGGCGCAAGCTGGAGGCCGCGCAGTATACGCAGTGCTATTGCCGCCGAACCAGACTCAAACCTTGCACTCATTTCTGTGCCAGGTGCATTTGCCGTAAGTGAAGCGAGAAAAACCATACGCCGTGGTTTACACGCCATGATTTTTAGTGACAACGTATCGATTGAAAGTGAAGTTGCGCTCAAGCAGGAAGCAAAACAGCTTGGACAACTGGTTATGGGGCCGGACTGTGGTACCGCCATTGTTAACGGTGTGCCTCTGGCATTTGCCAACAGTGTGCCTCGCGGCAACATTGCAATTATTGGTGCATCGGGTACCGGCATTCAGGAAGTGAGCTGTCTGATTGCACAGCAGGGTCATGGAATTTCTCAGGCCATCGGTGTTGGTGGCAGAGATTTGCACGCGCAGGTTGGTGGTATTTCAACACTTATGGCAATGGAAGCGCTGGAACAAGATAACAACACACAGCATATTGTTTTGATTTCCAAACCACCGGCACCCGATGTTGCATCAAAGGTGCTGCAAGGAGCAGGGCAGTCGAGCAAACCCTACACCATTTGTTTTTTAGGTGGAGATGCACCGCAGCTGCCGGCAAACTGTCAATGGGCAACATCGCTGACCGATGCAGCCATGCTTGCCATGGGTAAAACGGCCAGTGATTTAAGTACCGGTGATTTAAGTACCAGTGATTTAAGTAGTAGTGCAGATCAGAATGCAATAGCTGCAAACAGCAATGGCGCTTTGCTTCACGGATATTTTTGCGGCGGCACTTTGTGTACCGAAGCGCTGGTTTTTTGCAAACACGCCGGACTACCTGTTGCATCAAATATCAAACTCGATGGGTTAAACTCAGTCACGGTTGATGAGAATGCTCATCGATTAATTGATCTTGGTGCGGATGAATACACGCAGGGTAAGCCACACCCGATGATAGAACCGTCCATCCGCGATGAGGCTGTAGCCCATGCTTTGCAAAACAATAACGTTGGAGTGCTGCTCATCGACATGGTGCTTGGTTATGGCTCGCATGCCAATCCTGCCGGACAATTCGTTGAACGTGTCGGGCCATTGCTTGGCAAGCATGTGGATGTCTATGCGTCTGTTACTGGTACCGATGCCGATCCGCAGCAACGCAGCGCTCAGGTAGCCATGCTTGAACAAGCCGGTATTCGTGTGTACGCAAGTAACGCCATTGCGACACAACAGGCTTTACGCCGCTTTAGCAAAACAACGTAACCATGCGCTACGAACTACCATCACGTCTGGTTGTCGCTGTA
>CAZQKJ010000461.1:0-3525 GCA_964593315.1 uncultured Granulosicoccaceae bacterium | reverse complement strand
TTTGCGGTTTGCGGTTTGCTACTCGGGTTGATCACACATTACACCGGGACCAACTTCACAGTCTAATACCCCGCCCCTGTGTCTTGTGAATCTCTACGATGTGCTGTGAGCGATCAGCCTTTCATCGCCTGTGATAGGCCCAGCGATTGCATTGATCAGCCATGCGCCCACTTTCTACCATCAGCCTGGCATTTGCGCTACTAAGCAGCGCATCCTACGCAGACACAAGCCCCGCTCTTACAGAATTTACGCCATGCCGCATCGGAATTGCACCGACCACTCTGCCCGCAGAGTGTGCCAGCATCACTGTGCCATTCACTTACGGACTGACTGAAGGCCTTCAATCACAAAAGGTTTCTGGGAAGCTCTCTGGAAACGTCAACGAGCCGACTGATCCTGACACAAAAAAAGCGCCGGACGTGATCACCCTCTCCATCGCCAAAATTGCCGCCAGATCTCATCAGGCAGCCGCTGACCCGCTGACTTTGCTTGCAGGTGGCCCGGGTCAGAGCGCCACGGATTCGTGGCCACAACTTCATGCTGCATTCTACCCGACGCTTGCCAATCGAGACATCTATCTGATCGATCAGCGCGGCACAGGTAACTCTGTTCGAATGAATTGTCCGCAGACACATGCAAGCCAGGAGCTTACCCTTGATCTTGATAAGGTACGCAACACATCTCTCGAATGTTACAACGATCAGGAACATCCAACACAATGGTTCACCACCAGCGTTGCTGTTCGTGATTTAAACACCGTACGCGAAGCACTCGGTATTGCGAACTGGAATTTATACGGAGTCTCCTACGGCACTCGTGTGGCTCTACACTATCTGCGCCGGTATCCGGAACACACCAGAAGCGTCATTCTTGATGCTGTAGTGGCCCCTCAAAAACCTATAGGCCCGGAACTACCTTTGCACTCGCAACAGGCGCTGGACGCATTGTTTGCACGCTGCGCCAATGACACAGGTTGTGCCGAGGCGTTTCCAGATCTTGCGGCCAAAACCAAAGCACTGTTTGCATCACTTAAAGAAAGCCCCAGAACCATACAGTACGAAAATATCTCACTCGGTGCACTGGATTCAATCGAGTTTAATGACCAGCATCTGGCGAGTACCGTGCGATTGTTGAGCTACTCGTCTTACGGCACGGCTATTCTGCCTTCCATGTTGTACGACGCTGCCACCAACGACAACCTTGCACCATTCGCACGTCAGACAGCAATCCAGCTTGGACAGCTCGGCGGTTCACTGGCCACAGGCATGCACGCAGCTGTTATTTGCACCGAAGATGCTCCCTACATAAACACCATAAACGATCGCGATCAGCTCGCACAAACCTATCTCGGCGATTCAGTGATTGATTCGATGCAGGCAAGTTGCGAGCCCTGGCCTCGGGGGATTATTGATAAAGACTTTCATGAACCAGTGGTTAGCGATACGCCTGTGCTTGCACTATCTGGCGCTGTCGATCCCATAACCCCACCCTCTTATGCAGAGCTGGCAATTGAATCGTTAAGTAACGCCCGTCATATAGTCAATCCGGATCAGGGTCACACCCAGGCACCATTGGGCTGCATGCCGATTATCATGTCACAATTTATAGACACTATTACACCAGCAGAACTAGACCTTGATTGTCTGGAGCGCCTTGCTCCACCCGCATTATTCATTGACGCAAACGGACCGCTGCCATGATCGCAGCCGATAACTTGAGTAAGACCTTTGTCGGTGTTCCGGGGCAGCCCAAACGGCGCGTAGTGGCAGTAGAGTCAGTCAGTTTTAACGCCGAAGACGGATGCATCACAGGCTTGCTGGGTCCCAATGGCGCAGGTAAATCAACCACCCTGCGAATGCTCTCCACTCTTATACAGCCCGATAGTGGTAGCGCTATAATCGATGGTCATTCAGTTCATGATGATGTACTGGCTGTGCGTCAACACCTGGGCTTTATGCCACACAATGCAGGCATCTATCCGCGCTTATCTACCCGGGAGAACATTCGTTATTACGCGCGCTTGTGCGGCATGAATGCAAAGACCACAGAAAGCCGGGTGAATGAACTGGTTGAGCTACTGGACATGGGATCATTTGCAGATCGAAGAACCGCAGGATTTTCACAAGGCCAGAAAACCAAAGTAGCACTTGCCCGAGCTCTCGTTCATCGTCCGCAAACCGTGCTGCTTGACGAGCCGACCAACGGACTGGACGTTATGGCCACCCGAGGCTTACGTGAAATAATACGCCAACTCGCAAGAGACGGTCACTGCATCGTTTTCTCGAGCCACATAATGCAGGAAGTAGCAGCACTGTGCGATGAAATTGCGATTATCTCGGACGGTAAAATCTCCATGACAGGGTCACTGGACAGCCTCCTCAACAGCACCGGACAAACCTCCCTTGAAGATGCATTTGTTTGCGCTATAGGAGGTGAGTTGTAATGGTACTGGTCATGTTATGGAAGGAGATCATAGACAACTTACGTGATCGTCAAACTGTCTTCTATGCACTATTGTTCGGCCCTGTGTTACTGCCACTACTGATAGGTGGAGGTATCGTGGCGAGCCTGAAACAGGCAACTGTTAGCTTTGATGAACCTTCATCCATTGCAGTTTTGCACAGTGAACGCGCACCCAATCTACTGCAGTTTCTTCACACTAATAATATGGACGTCAATGACGCCCCATCAGATGTAGAAGGCAGTGTCAGGCGCGGAGATGTTGCTGTGGTTCTGGAAATTCCGGAAGAGTTCGGCAGTGCCCTTCGGGATGGCCAGCCCGCACCACTGACTATTCACGTGAACGATGGCAACAAACACTCGGCAAAGGAATCACGCAAAGTCCAAACCCTGATAAACGCCTACGCGCAAACTATCAATGCACTGCGCATGCAGCACCGAGGTATTGATCCTTCTGTTTTTAATAGTATCAACGTGAGCCTGAACGATGTTTCATCAAATGGATTTCGCGGACAGTTACTCGCATCTATTCTGCCCTTTTTACTTATTGTTGCCATGGTGATGGGCGGTTTTTATCTGGCTATCGATACAACCGCGGGGGAGCGAGAGCGGCAATCCTTGGAACCATTGTTAAGCTTACCTATGCCTCGCTACAAACTGGTTCTGGGTAAATACCTGGCTGTACTGGTGTTCGTGGGTATCTCTAGCATTCTCACTGCAACCAGCTTGTTTCTGGTATTTCGTCTCTTGTCACCAGAGGCTGCAGGTGGGATTCTGAGTTTTGATGCACACACCATTTTTAAGGCATGGCTGCTGGCGAGCCCGTTAATCCTTTTTATATCTGCAGTGCTGATGACGGTCGCAGCGTCAACCAGAAGTACAAAAGAAGCACAAACCTACCTCGGTCTGTTAATGGTCTTCCCGATGGCACCGTTTTTTATACTGCAGTTTGTGAATCTGAAATCAGTGAGTCTCACTATGGCGTTGCCAATGCTGAGTCAGTATCAGCTGTTAGAACGAGTGGTACTGAAAGACAGCATCAACCCGGGACACATACTGCTATCA
>CAZQKJ010000460.1:0-3537 GCA_964593315.1 uncultured Granulosicoccaceae bacterium | reverse complement strand
CTGGACACTGGCACGCGGCGACTACGACTGGCTGACTCCGGAGCTCACAGTCCTCTACCGAGACCATACTCCGCACGACCTTGAACCGTTGCTGGCAGCTCACAAAATAGATGCAACTATCCTGGTTCAGGCCGCCCCGACAATCGCTGAAACGCACTACATGCTCGAACTTGCGATGCAACACAAGTTCATTCAAGGCGTTGTTGGCTGGGTCGACTTTGAAAGTCAGGATGCAGCCAGTGTTATTACCTCGCTTGCAAAACACCCAAGGCTAGTTGGACTGCGTCCGATGATCCAGTCAATTGAAAACACTGACTGGATGCTCGGTGCAAACCTGACCGGGGCATTCACGAGTCTTGTCGAACACAAACTTGTGTTCGATGCCCTCACACTGCCAAAACACCTGCCCAATCTGATACAACTGCTGAACCGTCATCCAGACATGCGGATGGTCATTGATCACGGCTCAAAGCCGTCAATCAAGACCGGATCATTTCAACCCTGGGCCACAGATATGGCACTCATAGCCAATGAGTCAGAAGCCTATGTAAAGTTGTCAGGTTTGGTTACCGAAGCTTCTGAGGATTGGTCTGTTGACGATTTGAAACCGTATGTCGATCATCTGATATCCAGTTTTGGTCCAAACCGGTTAATCTGGGGCAGTGACTGGCCGGTCTGTACGCTCGCAAGCAGCTACGAAAAATGGTGCAATACAACAGACACACTATTGTCAGACCTCGACCACGCCGACCGCAGCGCCATCCTGGGTGGAAACGCTGTGCAAATGTACAACTTAAATGGAGCCAGGTAATGGATCGATTAACAGGTAAAACGGCTCTGCTTACCGCTGCCGGGCAAGGCATCGGGCACGCCACAGCGCTTGCTTATGCCGCTGAGGGAGCGCGGGTCATCGCTACTGATATCAATGCAAGCACGCTCGCAAGCCTTGAAGACATCTCTGGTATTGAAACACATCTGCTTGATGTCACTGATGCCACTGCAGTTGCAAGCTTCATAAGTAAACTTGATCCCATCGATGTGCTGTTCAACTGTGCGGGCTTCGTTGCCAACGGCAGTGTGCTCGACGGCACAGAGGAAGACTGGCACTTCAGTTTCGAGCTCAATGTGCATGCTATGTATCGTCTCTGTAAACACGCATTACCGGTCATGCTTGAGAATGGCGGTGGCTCGATTATTAATATGTCATCGGTTGCCTCCTCAATAAAAGGTGTAATCAATCGATGCGCCTACAGCACCACCAAAGCGGCTGTTATCGGACTGACAAAATCGGTAGCCGCAGACTATGTAACCCGGGGTATCCGGTGCAACGCGATCTGCCCCGGCACAGTCGACAGTCCCAGCATGCATCAGAGACTCAGAGACACAGGAGACTACGAAAAAGCACTCTCCGAGTTTGTAGCACGCCAGCCAATGGGTCGAGTGGGTAGCGCTGAAGAAATTGCAGCGATGGCAGTATACCTGGGTAGTGATGATAGCCTTTTCACAACCGGCCAGGCGATTGCCATAGATGGCGGATGGTCTATCTGATAAATTTCTATCGTAGACAATTTGCCAAAGTAACTTAGAAGAGTAGTTTGGCAGACAATACTGATTCAGAAAACAAACAGAATTACTGAAGAGAATATAACAACATGAAACTACTTCGCCATGGCGCGCCGGGTGCCGAGAAGCCAGGTCTGCTTGATCCGCAAGGCACTATCCGTGATTTATCTGATCATCTACCAGACATTGCGGGCGACATGCTCTCCGATGCAAACCTTGCGAAAATCGCAAAACTTGATCCCTCAAGCTTACCTGCGGTAGACGCAGGCACACGTATCGGTCCTTGCGTGGGTTCTGTGGGTAAGTTCGTTTGCATTGGTTTAAACTATGCAGATCACGCAGCCGAGTCCGGCTTGAGCCTACCGGAGGAACCCGTGGTTTTTTTTAAAGCTACCTCTGCCATTATGGGACCCAACGATAACGTCGAAATCCCGCGTAACTCGGTTAAAACTGACTGGGAGGTAGAACTGGGTGTGGTTATTGGCAAGGATACAAAGTATGTTTCAGAAGCAGATGCTCTGAATCATGTCGCGGGCTATTGTGTTGTAAATGATCTTTCAGAGCGCGATTTTCAAATCCATCGGTCAGGACAATGGGTAAAGGGAAAGTCCGCCGATACTTTCGGCCCTATCGGGCCCTGGCTCGTAACCCGCGATGAAATCACAGACCCTCAATCGCTTGACATGCATCTCGATGTTAACGGCCATCGTTATCAGGACGGTTCAACTACAACCATGCATTTCAGCGTGGCATTTATCGTATCGCACTTATCACAGTTCATGAGCCTGCAAGCGGGGGATGTCATTTCAACCGGCACGCCTCCCGGCGTTGGCATGGGACAGAAACCAGAGACCTACCTCAAGGCCGGAGATGTTATAGACTTAGGCATTGAGGGCCTGGGTACTCAAAGGCAGGAAGTAACCGCTCATTCATAGCGTTGCGCATCAGTTATAGACATCAAATTAAACTATTGATTCAGTGGCGCGGGTTTGAGAATCCTCTGCCCCTGCTACTGCCAGCACCTACACATTGACTACAATGGTAACTTCATAGATGAACAAAGTTTTTGATAACGCCACACAGGCACTGGACGGATTGCTACAAGATGGTATCGCAATCGCTTCTGGTGGATTTGGATTGTGCGGCATTCCGGAACTACTGATTCAGGCGATAAAAGAACATGGTGCAAAGGATTTAACCTTCGCCTCCAACAACGCAGGCGTTGACGGATTTGGTATCGGGAAGTTGCTTGAAACCAGGCAGGTTAAGAAAATGATCAGCTCTTATGTTGGCGAGAATGAAGAGTTTATGCGTCAGTATTTATCCGGTGAACTGGAACTTGAATTTAACCCGCAAGGCACTCTCGCAGAACGCATGCGATCAGCGGGTTGTGGTATTCCTGGCTTCTACACTAAAACGGGCGTAGGCACTGTTATAGCCGAAGGTAAAGAGCACAAAGACTTTAATGGTGAAACCTATATTCTCGAAGAAGGCTTCTTCGCCGATCTTTCTATCGTCAAAGCATGGAAAGCAGATCCAACTGGCAACCTGATATTTAGAAAAACTGCTCGAAACTTTAACCCGCCCGCTGCAATGTGTGGAAAAGTGTGTGTGGCAGAAGTTGAGGAGATAGTTGAGACCGGTTCACTCGACCCTGACAGCATTCACTTGCCAGGCATCTACGTACATCGAATAGTGCAAGGCGAGCATGAAAAACGCATCGAACAGCGCACAGTAAGGGAGGCCTGAGTCATGGCATGGGACAGAAACCAAATGGCCGCACGCGCGGGTCTTGAGCTACAAGACGGTACCTATGTGAATCTGGGAATCGGTATTCCGACTTTAGTATCTAACTACATACCAGACGGTGTACAGGTAACTCTTCAGTCTGAGAACGGCATGCTCGGCATGGGGCCCTTCCCCACTGAAGACGAGATCGATCCCGACTTAATCAACGCTGGTAAGCAAACCATC
>CAZQKJ010000459.1:1433-3538 GCA_964593315.1 uncultured Granulosicoccaceae bacterium | reverse complement strand
GGGGGCTCCAAAGTATCAACCAAGCTGACCGTGCTTGAGTCCTTGTCCGGTGTTGTTGATCAGTTAATAGTCGGTGGCGGTATTGCCAACACGTTTATCGCAGCGGAAGGTCATGACGTGGGTAAGTCACTCTATGAGGAAGACTTACTCGATGAAGCTCGGCGATTGATGGCTGCGGCGAAACAAAAGGGTGGCAACATCCCGGTACCTGTTGATGTTGTCTGTGGTGCAGAGTTCTCGGAGTCTACCGTTGCCACTCACTGCAAAGTGAATGAAGTATCCGGGGACTCGATGATTTTTGATGTCGGGCCTAAAACGGCCCAGGAATATGCAGAGATTTTGAAAAACGCCGGTACAATTGTCTGGAATGGTCCGGTCGGTGTATTCGAGTTCTCACAATTTGCCGATGGTACCAAGCTGGTGGGTCAGGCAATTGCCGATTCATCTGCTTTTTCAATTGCCGGTGGTGGTGACACGCTGGCAGCAGTCGATCAGTTTGGTCTGACTGATAAGATTAGTTATATTTCAACCGGTGGCGGTGCCTTTCTGGAATTTCTGGAAGGCAAAGTATTACCGGCAGTGGATGTGTTGGAGAGACGCAGCCACAGTTAAACCATGTTTCTGATACTCAGAAACACCAAACCCATTCAGGGAAAAAATGCGTAGAACAAAAATAGTCGCGACACTGGGTCCTGCTACCGATAACGATGACACCTTGCGTGAGGTTATTCGGGCTGGTGTCAATGTAGTAAGAGTGAACTTCTCACACGGCTCGGCTGAAGATCATAAAAAGCGTGTGGACGCAGTAAGAAGAATTGCCGATGAAGAGGATTGCATCGTTGGTATCCTGGGTGATCTTCAGGGGCCGAAGATTCGAGTATCTGACTTCACTAATGGCGCTGTTGAGCTGGAAGAAGGAGCGGCTTTTACAATTGATGTAGGTCACGACGATAAAGCTGGTGATGAGACAGTCGTGGGTTGTACCTATGAAAACCTTCCCAATGACATCAGTGTTGACAGTGTGCTGGTTTTGGACGATGGCCGGATTGTGCTTAAGGCTACTGGCATTGATGGTAAAAAAATTCATACCGAAGTTGTGGTAGGCGGGAAATTATCTAATCGAAAAGGTATCAACCTTCGCGGTGGTGGATTGTCCGCTCCCGCAATTACCGAGAAAGACATAGAAGATCTAAAGCTTGCAGCAGAGCTTAAGATTGATTACCTCGGTGTGTCGTTTCCACGTGATGCGGCAGATATCAATCTCGCTCGTAAGTTGCTGGATGACGCTGGAAGTAACGCAGGTATTGTTGCAAAGATCGAGCGCGCTGAGGCGATAGAAAAAATCGATGAAATTCTCGAAGTCACTGACGTCATTATGGTGGCTCGTGGTGACCTGGGTGTTGAGATAGGTGACCCGAATCTGCCGGCAGTTCAAAAAGATTTGATTAACAAGGCACGTACCGCCAATAAAGTTGTAATTACTGCCACGCAAATGATGGAATCCATGGTGAGTAGCCCGATTCCGACCCGTGCGGAAGTCTTTGACGTTGCCAACGCGGTACTGGACGGTACTGATGCGGTTATGTTGTCAGCAGAATCTGCAGTGGGTGAGTTTCCATCCAATGCGGTTAAATCCATGAGTCGCATCTGCGAGCATGCAGAAAAAGAAAGAAAGGCAATGGAGTCACAGCATCGTTTGCATCTGACATTCGACCGCATCGATGAGTCGATTGCGATGTCAGCCATGTATGCCGCTAACCATCTGGATGTAAAAGCGATTGGTGCGCTAACAGAAACTGGCTCGACCGCACTTTGGATGTCGAGAATAAGTTCAGGTATTCCTATTTACGCTGTCACACTGAATGAAGAAACCAGGACTCGGGTGACGCTCTATCGTGGTGTCTACCCGGTACGCATAAACCGGCAGCTAACATCATCCTATGAGGCTAACAAAACTGTCGTGGATAAGCTGGTGGAGCGCGGTAGCGTGGAAGATGGTGACCATGTCATCATCACCAAGGGGGATATGTTTGGGGTGGCCAGTGGTACTAATTCCATGAAAATCGTGCGAGTGGGCGATTGGACAGAAGAGCAGTGAGAAGAGC
>CAZQKJ010000459.1:0-1333 GCA_964593315.1 uncultured Granulosicoccaceae bacterium | reverse complement strand
AGAAGAGCAGTGAGAAGAGCCGTGAGAAAGCAGTAGTAAAGAGCAGTAACAAGAGCACTACAAAGTACACCAGTGAAGAGCGATCAATAAAAGCGGTAAATTGAGCTATACATACTGCGTAAGAAGTCTGAGAGGTGCTCGATTTGTGACTGAACAGTGCCACCGACGTAACCTTTGAGAGTTAGTCGCCGTCTTTAGTGGACCGTGGCACATTGGATTTTAAGAATAAATTATTAGGGCAGGAGACGACACTTATGAGTAACTTCAATCAGCAACTTGAAAAAATTCGCGCAGAATCGGGTTTTATTGCGGCGCTGGATCAAAGCGGTGGTAGCACACCGAAAGCACTGGGTTCTTATGGTGTTACAGAAGACCGGTGGAGCAATGATGATGAGATGTTTAATCTGGTTCACCAGATGCGTACTCGTATCATTCAGGCTGAGGCATTTAATGGTGAGCGAATCATCGGTGCGATTCTTTTTGAAGGTACTATGGATCGGGAGATCGAAGGCAAAGGCACTGCTGAATACCTGTGGGATGCGACCGGCGTGGTGCCTTTTCTAAAGGTTGATAAGGGGCTCGAAGATGAGGCCGATGGTGTGCAGTTGATGAAGCCTATGCCGGATCTCGATAGTCTGCTGGATCGTGCCAAAGCGAAAGGCGTATTCGGTACCAAAATGCGATCAGTGATCAAGCAGGCCAACGATGATGGTATTAAGAAAATTGTTGACCAGCAGTTTGCAGTGGGCAAACAGATTATGGCTAAAGGTCTGTGTCCTATTCTGGAACCGGAAGTGGATATCAACTGCCCTGAAAAGCAAAAAGCGGAAGACCTTTTAAAGAAACATCTGATGGCAGGGCTTGATGCGTTGTCCGCGGACGATCAGTTAATGTTCAAGCTGACGTTGCCAGAAACTGCCAAGTTCTACAGAGACTGCATTGACCACAAGAACATGGTTAAGGTTGTTGCATTATCTGGTGGTTACTCGCGCCAGGAGGCAAATCGCCGTCTTTCTGAGAATCCTAAAATGGTAGCAAGTTTTTCCCGAGCATTGGTTGAAGGATTAACTGATCAGATGTCAGATTCAGAATTCAACTCCCATCTTGATGAAGCTATCGGGTCTATCTACAAAGCTTCTGCGGCTTAATATTTATTCAGTAAGGTTCTAGTGTAGAGAAAAAAGGGCGGCTTCCGGTAACACCGGAGCCGCCCTTTGCTATTGTTATAAGTGTATTGCTTAATGGCTCAGTGTCATAATGGTTCCCTCAGGCTCGGTACCGGCTATCAGGTCGATCACTTCGCCGTCTCTGAACACAGTAATGCTGTAAGAGT
>CAZQKJ010000458.1:0-3538 GCA_964593315.1 uncultured Granulosicoccaceae bacterium | reverse complement strand
CTGACTGCCCGCCGCAGCTTGCCCTTAGCATTCCATCTCCGGCACGTGATGGCTCCACCAAGCCCCTGAAGACCTCTGCGAAATCAGTGCTCGCACCATCGTCAATCGCCCATACCGTGTTGTCAGTCACGTCAGCTTCAGAGCCGTCTGAATAGGTAGCGATTGCTCTGAACTGCACTGCATTGCCAAATCTCAGTTCGCTGTCATTACCTTCTATACGAATCGCTGTTAGCGTGTCCGCAACAGTGAAATCCTGAGTGCCGACAACAGGACTGCCTGTCACGGTCATGAGGTTCTCACTGGTGGCGGTCACCGTCACTGTGCCTGCCACCGTGGTCCGCAACAGCCCGGGTTCTGAATCGTCAATACTTGCCGTAGCGGGTGATGCCGACCACAAGACCGAGTCACTAATGTTGCGCGGCGAACCCTCCTCTCCCTGAAAGAACCCTTGCGCACTTAACTGCAGATCTCTGCATGCGTCTATTTCGACAATGACATCAGAAGAATTACCCACAAGAATATCGATACTGTTGAGCGGAGCAGACGATACACTGATCACCGTGCTGGTTGACAAGATACCAAAGCTCGCTGTTATCGTGACATCACCATCAACACCGCCAGCCGTTACCACACCACTGTTTGATACCGTTGCGATTGACGTATCACTGCTGGTCCAGTCAGCATCACTCACACCCACTGTCGTACCGGCGTCAGTGCGTGCCGATAGATCCAGCGTGGTTGTTTGCCCAATGCTGAGAACTGCGGTTGTACCCTGGATATTTAAACCGGTGAGATTGTCATCCGCTATGCTGACCAGATTACTCAGTAGTTGATCATCGCCATCGCTGTCACACGCGACAAGCAGCATCAGAGCAATGCTGCAAACAACCGTCTTGAGCACACTCGACATAACTCTACACATACTAGGACCCTGCATTTAACCTGATACCCAATCGGAAACTGTTGATGCGCGTATCGTTATCGTAGTCATGATGGGTGAAGCTGGTATCAACCACCCAACGCGGAGAGACGTGATAAACAAATCCCAAACCAATGCGCCCACCGGGCAAACTTAAGGATTCACGCAATCCGCCAAGGTTGGCTGTATAGGTGGTTCGAATGTAGCCACCCATCACATAGACTGCAAAACGTTCAGAGGGAGGCGATTCGAGTCGCAGATTCACACCCAGCGCTGAATCGAAATCAAGATCGAGTGCGCCGACTGAATCGTCAACAAATCCGAACCCTGCTTCAAACTCAATGCCGATTCCCTCGCGAAGCCAGAATCCCGGAGCTATCGATAACACTGCCGGGCGCAGCTCAGTCGAGCTATCGTTGACACCCAGAGAAACACGATCAACAAAAGCCGTGGCGTAAAAATTCCCGATGTCTTGACCGAACACCAAGGATTGCTGCTGAGCGAATGACGTCACTGGCATCAACACCAGTAATGCACACACCATTATTCTTATTCTATTCACTGCAATTACCTGCGCTAACCTGCAATGGGTGATGCGAAAGTGTATCAAAAAACTGTCATTCGAATTACAGGCGCAACATTACAACCGATGCGGGCCCAGAGACTACAGCGCCAGAATGGCCTCAGAGACTGGCACTAGACGCTGGCTCTTCTCTCAGCCATCAACAGACAGCCAAGGCGCTACATTAATGACGACAGAGTTCAGCACCCGTCAGTATTGACGGAGGTCGTTGGGTCAGGCTTTGAGTTTTTCCTGCAATAGCTTGTTCAGTTGCCCGGGGTTCGCCTTTCCTCTGGAAGCTTTCATCACTTGCCCGACAAAGAAAGCCAGCAACTTTTCCTTGCCCGCCTGATACTCTGCCACCTGTCCCGGATTGGCAGCAATGACTTCATCAATCATTTTTTCGATCTCGGAACTATCAGAAATCTGCTTGAGACCTTCTTTGTCTATGATGGCGTCCGCATCATCAGTGCCGGACCACATTTTATCCAGAATTTCCTTACCAATTTTGCCTGAAATAGTATTGTCGTGAATACGGCTTATCAGACCACTAAAGCGCGTCACATCCACCGGAGAATTAGAAAGTTCGATACTCTCTTTATTCAGCCTGGAGAACAACTCGCCACTGATCCAGCTACAAACAAGCTTTGCACTGGCACCACTTTTCGCAAGTACCGACTCAAAGTAATCTGCCGTCACTTTGTCAGCCGTCATTACACCTGCATCGTAGTCTGATAGTTCATGCTCGGTAATAAAACGCTGGCGCCTGGCATCTGGCAGTTCCGGCATAGACGCACGCAGCGATTCAACGAGCTCATCTTCAATGTGCACCGGCAGGAGATCAGGATCAGGAAAATAACGATAGTCATTCGCCTCTTCTTTACTCCGCATTGAACGGGTTTCATCTTTATCAGCATCGTATAATCGGGTCTCCTGAACAACCTCTTGTCCCGCCTCCAGCAGATCTATCTGACGCTCGACTTCAAAATTAATAGCGCGCTCCAGAAAACGAAACGAGTTGACGTTTTTTATTTCAGAGCGTGTTCCAAGCGCTTTCTGTCCGGCAGGTCGTATTGAAACATTCGCATCACAGCGAAACGATCCCTCCTGCATATTGCCATCACATATCTCTATATAGCGGACTAACGAGTGAATCTTGCGAGCGTAGGCAACAGCCTCTTCAGCACTTCGCATATCAGGCTCTGAAACTATTTCAAGTAATGGGGTCCCGGCGCGATTTAAATCAACACCTGTTGCATCGTGGAAGTCCTCATGTACCGATTTACCAGCATCTTCTTCAAGGTGGGCTCGCGTGAGACCCACAACCTTCACGGTTCCGTCTTCAAGTTCTATCGCCACTTTACCGGAGCCCACAATCGGCAGGCTCATCTGTGAGATCTGATAACCTTTGGGCAGATCGGGGTAAAAGTAATTCTTACGGGCAAATACGTTGCGCTTACCAATTTCAGCATCTGTGGCTAAAGCAAACTTGACTGCCATCCTGACAGCTTCACGATTGAGCACAGGCAACACACCGGGCATACCCAAATCAACCGCGTTAGCCTGAGTATTTGGTGCCGCTCCATATTTTGTCGGACTTACCGAGAAAATTTTGCTTTTAGTGGCGAGCTGGGCATGTATTTCAAGACCAATGACTGTTTCCCAATTCATGATGTTCTCCGCTATCGGTTCCGTTCTTTTTTATATTGTTGGAGTTTGAGTGTGCCAGTCGGTCACACTCTGATAACGATGGGCCACATTTAAAAGTCGCGCCTCATCAAAATAGTTACCAACTAATTGCATACCAATAGGCAAACCATCAACCATCCCACACGGTAGCGATACCCCTGGCAAGCCCGCAAGATTGGCAGGAATGGTATAGATATCGTTGAGATACATGGCCACGGGATCGCTATTCTTCTCACCGAGTTTGAATGCCGGAGTCGGTGTGGTTGGCCCGAGTATTAAATCGACAGTTTCAAAAGCCTGTGAAAAATCCTGGCTGATCAGGCTACGGATTTTTTGCGCCTTTAGATAATAGGCATCATAGTAACCAG
>CAZQKJ010000457.1:0-3543 GCA_964593315.1 uncultured Granulosicoccaceae bacterium | reverse complement strand
GCAGACCACCCACTCTTTCACGTAACCAATTGTGTGCCGCGAAGGGAATGTTTCCTGATAAGAAGGCCACGTGACCTCCGTGCGTGCTGAGCTCAAACGTAACGTCGTCAGATAATTGCTCTGCTTGCGGTATGCTGTTCTTAGTGAAAAACGGATCATCCTCTGACCACAGTATGTGAGTCGTTGTTTTTATATTGATCAAATCATCCAATGTGCTCGCACGCTGGTAGTAGTCATCGACACCGTCAAATCCGTGCAGTGGTGCGGTGACCAGGTCATCGAATTCAAAAAATGAATTGGCTTCTTCAAAGCCAAGCTTATCCAGTTCAAATTCAGGGTAGCGTTCATGCTTTGCTCGCAGGGCTGCTTTTAGCTGTTTAAGCAGTGTGCTTTGATAGAATCTTGAAAATCCTTTCTCCATACGTTTTGCGCCCTCTGCCAAAACCAGTGGTGGGCTGACAGATACGGCATAACACAATGGATTGTCTGGACTTTCAGCAAGGTACTTCAATAAGGCGTTTCCGCCGAGTGAATAGCCAGCTGCCGCGATGGGTATATCCGGGTACCGTTCTTTTACCGTATTAATAACGTATCGAATATCTTTTGTATGACCCGAGTGATAAGAACCGGGTGTTCTGTTTGGCTCGGTGCTGCTACCTCGAAAATGCATCAACACTGCGCGCACGTTGTGGTGACTAAGATGGTGCATGATTGACCGCACGTAGGGCGAGTGCACTGATCCGGTCAAGCCATGAAAGATAACGACGATTGGCCCTTCATTGTTGGTGGTCCAGTTTAAATCAAGAAAGTCACCGTCTGGTGTTGTTAGCCTTTCAGATCGTGTCTCGGGTGTCGGGTTGGGTTGTACGCGTGCGGCCCATAAAGTTTGCAGATGTGGATTACGAAGCCACCATGCTGGACGGAATTTACTTTTAAAGAGCATTGCTTGGGAGATCTGTTTACGCTGAGTTGTTAGAGTACTGGTTGAACAGAAAATAACAATAATAATGAATATTCTGATTTCTAACGACGATGGCTGGCAGGCGCCAGGCATTGTTGCACTTGCAGAAGCAGTGCAAAGCTTTGCCTCTATAAAAGTGGTAGCGCCTGATCGTAATCGCAGTGCTGCCAGTAACTCGCTCACGCTAATGCAGCCAATAAGGGCAACGCAGCACCAACCGGATTGGTACAGCGTCGATGGTACGCCAGCTGATTGCGTCAATCTTGCCCTGAACGGCTTGTTTGAGTGGACGCCGGATCTTGTGATCAGTGGCATCAATACCGGACCCAACCTGGGTGATGATGTGCTCTATTCCGGTACGGTTGCCGCGGCAATTGAGGGCTACTTTCACGGCTATCCTGCCATCGCCTTTTCATTGGCCGGGGTTGGCGGTCGTTTTGATATCGCCGCAGCTATTGCAGTAGATATCATTCATCGCTGTGTTGCGAGCCCGGTACTCAAGAGCGGCATACTGAGTGTCAACATACCGGATTTGAACTCGGCGTCCGGATCTGTTTTTTCGGTAACACGGCTTGGCCAGCGTGGCAGATCCTCTGAATCGAATATGCATCATCAAACTGATCCGCGTGGTGAAAAGATCTACTGGATTGGTGCAGTAGGTAAGCCTGAGGATGCGGGCCCCGGTACCGACTTTCACGCAATCGCCAATGGCGAAGTGTCTATAAGCCCGATCTCTACTGATATGACGGCACACAAACATCTTGCAGCGCTCGGTGAATCATTTGCCGACCAGGGTTTAACAGGAGATCAAGTATGAATATGGAAGCTCGAATACAGGGCATCGGCATGACCTCGCTCAGAACCCGCAAGCGTCTTGTATCCAGGCTGCAAGCCAAGGGAATCACCAATGAGTGCGTAT
This sequence comes from uncultured Granulosicoccaceae bacterium, assembly GCA_964593315.1. Classification (GTDB taxonomy): domain Bacteria; phylum Pseudomonadota; class Gammaproteobacteria; order Granulosicoccales; family Granulosicoccaceae. Next base: position 1,663 of record CAZQKJ010000457.1, on the reverse strand, counting down.
TGGATGCCATAGTGGATACGCCTCGGCATATGTTTGTTGATGAGGCACTGGAGTCTCGAGCCTATGAGGATTGTGCCTTGCCAATAGGTGAGGGGCAGACTATCTCGCAGCCCTATGTAGTGGCATTAATGACGCAGGTTTTGCTCGACAGTTTACGTGTCTATGAAAGCCAGCCACCGGTCATCAGCAAAGTACTGGAGATAGGCACAGGTTCTGGCTACCAGGCAGCAGTGCTGTCTTCGCTGGTGGAAAAAGTTTTTACTGTTGAACGGGTGCGCTCACTGGCGCATCGCTGCAGCCAGCGCTTTGGGCAACTCGGAATGCGCAATATTAACTCTCGATACTCCGATGGCTACTCCGGCTGGTCTGCGGAAGCCCCGTTTGATGCGATTATCGTCACAGCGGCAATGGAGTCGGTACCCAAAGAGCTGTTATCGCAGTTGCGCGAGGACGGAGTGTTGATTGCGCCGGTGGGCCCGCACCAGGGTGTACAGCAATTGTGTGTAGTGCGCTCGCGCGGTGCGCAAGAGGCCCAGACCCGGGTACTCGAGCCGGTGAAATTTGTGCCGTTCCTTTCAGGTGTCTGTTAAGTAACCTTTATGCCGCTTGCCGGTAGATTCGGGTCTGGATTGGGCCTGGATTGGGCCTTTTTGGCCTCTGAAGGTTACAAAAAGGTAGTAAGTGGTTTAAGAAGTGGCTCTTTACCTCTGTTTTAATTGCAGTTTTTTAAATCGTGCCGTATAAATGAAGAAATGACGACCAGCGTCTACGCACCGCGGGTTGTCAATTTTAGTGTTTCATCGCTGGATCAAACGCCTCTTTTTGATTGTCGCTAATCATCTGGTGGGCACAGATTGCTGATCTTCTACGGATGAACCGGGTTTCATATTTATATTAAGGTCGATAATGAACAAAAAATTGCTTGGCTCCGCTCTGGCCACCGCGTTCGCAACCACTGTGATCAGCGGCTGTGGCATTCTTGAAACCGTAAAGGTTCCGGAAATACACTTCGATTCAAATTCCTACATTGTGCAGCCCGGGGATACGCTCGACTCAGTGGCCAGTCGCTACCGAATCGACCCTGACTCACTAATGAGCGTTAACTCGCTGGAGCTGTCGCGCCTGGTCCCGGGGCAGAAGCTCATTCTGTTGCGTGATGACGAAATCTCCTCGATAGCATCACGAGCCAACAACAGAATAATTGCCAACCGTGATCTGCAGCGCTCAACCGATACAATCGGACAGCCGGTGGTCGTACCAAGTGGTCCGCAACCCATTGGTGCTGCCGCGACCGTTCGCCCGATACCGGAAACGGCTGCCATTGAATCTGACCTGGTGCTGGCGCCAACTGAAGAGATCGTGGAAGTAGTCAATGCCGCTCCGGTAGACGAGTTGCTGGATGATCGACCCGTGTTTCTTCCGGAGCTTCAGGCTGCGGCCCGTCCGGAAGGGGTCGAAACCATCATAGAGACGGTCGAAGGTGCTAGCAGTATCGCGACCAGCGGTGTGGTTGAAATCCCGAGTGCTGCGACGGTAGAAATCTCAGACGCTGACTCCAACACATCGCTGAAGCGCATCACGGTCAATCAAACTGCGGATGGCTGGAACTGGCCTGCACGCGGATTGATCACTCGAGAATTCGATCTGCGTGAGATCAATCGTC
>CAZQKJ010000456.1:0-3544 GCA_964593315.1 uncultured Granulosicoccaceae bacterium | reverse complement strand
ACAAGGTGGTGATGGCCAGTCTCAACAGGCGCAAGCTGGACAAGGACAAGGACAAGGACAAGGACAAGGACAACAAGCTAGCTCAGCCGGTAGTGCGCTGTCATGGGGTCCGATCAGGGGCGGATCACTGGACCGGGAGATACCCATCAATGGCGGACAGGCTCAATTGATAGAGGAGTCGATAACCGAGCTACAGGAACTGACAGGCAACGGCATTGCTGAATTGTCCGAACAATCCATGCAGGACCTGGCTGAGCTCACGCAACAGCTACGGTTAGGCAACAGCAGCGAGAATGATCGACGCATCGAAGCAGATGTGAGACTCATGCTGCGTCAGCTTGAGCAACTCGAACTGCAAATCTACAACGAAGGCAAGGTCGCAGAAATTACACGCTCCAAACAAAACGTATCCGACCCTAAAGGATTCGACAATCAGGCAGCCGACTACTTCAGACGACTCAGTGAACCCGCCGGATCCTGATACACCACTACTGCAGTCATTTGATCCGGTGGTGCCGGACGCGGCAGTGATGTTGATTCTCGGTTCAATGCCGGGTGTCGCATCGCTGCAGGCTCAACAATACTATGCACACCCACGCAACGGATTCTGGAAAATACTACAAAACCTGTTCGGTGGAAGCATTGAAAGTTATGAGCAACGACTGAACCTGCTTAAGCACAATCGAATTGCGCTGTGGGACACACTCAAGCACTGCAGTCGCCCGGGGAGTCTTGATTCAAACATAAAATCAGGCTCGGTACAGTGCAATGACTTCAACTCACTACTCACTTTGCAGCCCGCAATCTCCCTCATTGCATTTAATGGTAAAGCCTCCGAAAAGTGGTTCAGGAAACTTGCACTACCTAAGCTTGAATGCTCAAGTAATCTACAATTCGTCAGTTTACCGTCAAGCAGTCCGGCAATGGCATCTCTTGGTATCGATGAAAAAACCGAGATATGGAGATCAGCGCTGAAAGCGGATTGCTTTAAAACCCGGTCTGCTACTCAGCACTAAACGGTAAATCACGAAACCCTGTAGAGGCGGAGCATCTATCTACAGCAGATGGACACCAGTCGCTTATCACCCTGCGTTAGCCGGTATCTTGACAGCAGATTGTACAAAAACGCATAAATGGTATAGAAATGGCAAACATTGCTAACACGCAGCGCCCTGCTCTTTAGAAAATGCCTTTTTCCATACATTCCATAGTGAATCATCGCACAATGATGATGCTGCTGGCAGTCATCGTACTGGCAAGCGGAGTCGCGCTGCGAATGCTATGGCAAACAGCAAATCTACACGCTGACCGACTGACCAACGCGCGCCAACAACAGTACACGGCAACCTTACTGCTGGAAACCGGTCGAGCGCAGTACGCCGCCGATCTTTGGAAACTGCACTGGACGGCAACCCAGCCACGCTTTGATAGCTACAGTGATGAAAATCATTGGCCACGGTTACACTGGTTGTATCAGCAGCAGCCTTATCAGATCAACCAACGAATAGAAGATGTTGGCGGCCGAGCTAACGATGGCAAAAAGATTCCGCAACAGGCGGGACCTGCTGCTATGCTGCTCAGCGGATTGCGCACGGTAACGGAGGAACTTGAATCCAATCGCCCTCCACAGCTAAGATTTTTTCAGTTGGCATCACTTTGTATACTCCCTGCGCTGATTTTCTGGGGGCTGCTGTATCATCTGTTCATCTACTTGCCACTTCGGAACCGAACTCAAAGAGTCACTCTTGATTACTTCCAGAAGAGCGATGAAGTCGATAGCCTGACATACAACGATCCACTTACCGCCACAGCAAATAGAAAAGCGGTGACGCAGTTTTTGTCAAACTATCAAAACGACAACACCGATGAATTTATAGCACTGGCTGTGCTTGATCTTGATCACTTTCAACAGATAAACGATGTGTTTGGTTACTTTGCAGGCGATGCAGTGCTAAAGGAAGTCGCAATCCGTATCAGCGAAGAACTCAGAGAGGATGATCAACTCGGTCGAATGAATTCCGATCATTTTGCGATTGTGCTGTGCGGCCTTGTAGCGCCTAAAAATGCAGAACAAATTATTGATCGTATACAAACGGCGATAGCAAAACCTATTCACTACAAGCAAAACACATTGAATATTACCTGCACTGTCGGGGCTGCCGTTCAACAGATTGATTCAATCGACGTAGCAGAGCTCTTCAAACTCAGTGATCAGGCACTACAGCAGGCAAAGCATAATCGACGGGGTTCTGTATTTTTGCTATCCGATAGCCAGCAACAAGCGTTATCGAGACAACGCGAGGTCATCAACACCATCAAAAACCAGGCGCCGGATGATGTCTTTGACCTGGTGTTCCAACCCATAGTTGACTTAAAGAGCAGAAAAATCACGGGTTGTGAGTGTCTACTGCGTTGGAAACCGCTGCAACCGGAAGCATTGTCAGCGTCTGAGTTGATTCAGATACTGGAGATGTCTGGAGACATCAATGAAGTAGGCTTTTGGATATTAAAAAAGAGCATGCGCCAGTTGCACAGCTGGAAATCCAGTTACCAAACTGAACTGGTTATGTCGATCAACGTATCGGCAAGGCAGCTTGAAGCCACGGATTTTTCTGAAACGATATCCCTGTATGCCAAAGAGCTCGAACTGGCCCCTTCAAGCATTTCACTGGAGCTGACTGAAACGGTAGCCATCAAACATTTGGAGGCCGGTCGCCAACAGTTGGCAGCTTGCAAAAACTATGGTTTCAATATCTCTCTGGATGATTTTGGTACAGGCTACTCATCACTGCAATACCTGAAACAAATGCCAGCTACCTCGGTTAAGATAGACCAGTCGTTCGTTCGCGAAATGCTAAACGATGAACGCGATATGGCGATCGTTAAGGGAGCGGCTGAAATCGCCAGCGCCATCGGACTCAAAGTTATTGCCGAGGGAATTGATACCGAGGCCCAGGCAAGCTGCCTGCAGGATCTGGGCTGCCAGTTCGGGCAGGGCTTTCTGTTCTCCAAACCTTTGAATGCCACAGATTTCGAACAGCGAATAAAATCACGTGGGGTCACGGACATTAATAGTTTAAATAACCCGCCCGCGGCATAAAATTAAGTTATTTCAACTCTTTACAGCCACCGGTTGTATTAGTATTTAACATCATCCTCGAATCCAATCTGTAGCAAACAGTGATACACTCACATCTTGAGTAGGCTGGATTACGCGCCTGCCGGTGCGCTTTTCCCGCACTCAACGGCCACACCATCAGCCGCTCGCTGAGCGCACGCAGTCGATACTCAGTACGATCATCGTACTTGGCAGTACTTGAGTTTAGATGTCTCAGAGTTCTTAATAACAGAGCTCTGTTAGCGTTCCGATCTCAGCGCACTGTTTGCTGTTTACCATCTCGCTGCCACCACAATTACAGCGAGGTTTGCTAACACCGTTTTAACCATCAGGGGATAAAAATGTCTTTCAATATTATGGATATGGTCAAAGGCCAGATCAGCGACCAGATGGTCGGCCAAATCGGAGGCTTACTTGGCGAAAGTC
>CAZQKJ010000455.1:0-3545 GCA_964593315.1 uncultured Granulosicoccaceae bacterium | reverse complement strand
ACGATCTCTTAAATTAATTTCAGCAGGGCTGCCAGCGCCTTCAACCAGCACCAGGTCATATTGTTCCTTCAGTCGGTTGTAGCTCTCCAGCACAGCATCTAATAAATGACCGCGACGCTCAGTCATATATGACTTTGCCGATATGGTATCAAGTACTTTGCCGTGTACCACAACTTGTGCTGTGCGGTCGCTCTGAGGTTTTAGCAACACCGGATTGAAGTCAGTACAGAGTTCAAGACCAGCGGCCTGCGCTTGTAATGCCTGCGCGCGTCCAATTTCACCACCGCTGTCACAGGTTGCGGCATTATTGGACATGTTTTGAGGCTTAAATGGTGCAACGCTTAAGCCGCGACGTCTGGCAATTCGGCACAGGCCTGCAACCAGAGTTGATTTGCCGACGTCAGAGCCAGTACCCTGGAACATTAAAGACCGTGCTGTCATATTATTGTGTTTAGTGTGGCGTTTAATAATCAGTTACAGAAATTTTGCAGTCAGTGTCAGGTAAATGAGTAATTCAGTAATTGAATTGACTGCCCCCAGTACATCACCTGTAATGCCACCAAGCTTTCGGCGTAAATACCACTGAGATACCAATACCGTTATCACAGCAATGAGTACCACGGCGATTGCTTTCAATTGCACACAAAATACCGCACAAAACAGTGTAAACACTGAGGCAGTGACAAGGCGTTCTATTGTCACAGTTGCAGCAAATGGTTTGCCGGTGCCTTGTTCTCTAACATAAATATTGTTGTAGATGAGGGGTAGTGAACTCCAGCGTGCAACAACATGAGCGGTGATTAAAAATCCGGGAACACTTGCAGGTGCTACTTGTGTCAGTGCGAAGATTTTTGCCAGTGTGATCAAAATCAGTGCGACACTTCCATAAGTGCCAACACGGCTATCACGCATAATGGCCAATTTTTTTTCAATGTCGAATGCGCCACCAATACCGTCTGCTGAATCTGCCAGACCGTCTTCGTGAAATGCACCGGTTGCTAATATGCCGGCTGCCACTGCAAATACTGCTGCGATGCTCGGTCCCCAACCGGCATAGCCCGCCAACCAGGCAAGTGATGCAATCAGCCCGACAACAATGCCGACGACCGGAAAGTAGGGTGTGCTTGCGGCAAGCTCTTTATCTGACCATTTGAGATTTTTAGGGCTTGGCAAACGTGTTAAAAACATCTGCGCAATAAAGTAGCGGTTAGCCGCTTGTGCCAGCACGGTTGGTAAGGCAATCATCCGGTTGTTTGCGTGTCGACTCCGGCCGACTCGAAGGTGGCCATGTCACATAATATGGCAGCAGCGCTTCGTATCAACGGAATGGCAAGTGCCGCTCCAGAGCCTTCACCGAGTCTAAGATCAAGCTGCAGCAACGGTCTGGCTTGCAAATGTTGCAGTGCAATGATGTGCCCGGGCTCAACGGATCGATGTGCAAACAGTAAATGCTCACGCACAGTAGGGTCGATTGCGACTGCGCACAACGCCGCCGCTGTAGCGATATAGCCGTCAACAACTATGGCTATCTTATGATCAACTGATTCCAGCATAGCGCCGCACATGCCTGCGACTTCGAATCCGCCAAGGTTTTGCAATATAGCTTCTGGCGTTCTGTCAGGGTGGTGTTCTAACGCCTGTTTAACCACATCAATTTTCCGTTTAAGGCCTGCATCGTCTACGCCTGTGCCACGTCCGACAGTGACATTGCTCCCAACCGTACACAGTGCTGCAACCATCGCGGCCGCAGAGGTAGTATTACCAATACCCATCTCACCGAGTGCTATGAGTGTGATGCCACGATCCGTTGCTCTGGATATAGCCTCCCGGCCGATAGATAAAGCCTGATCAAGTTGTGTGTTTGTCATCGCCGGTGCTTGAAGAAAGTTTTCAGTGCCCGGTGCTACTTTACAATTGAGGACACCCTCTACCGGATCACCTGCAACACCTGCATCAATCACTTCAAGCTCGATACCATTGGCATTGCATATCGCGTTAATCGCAGCACCCCCGCTGGCAAAATTCAACAGCATTTGTCGTGTTACCTCCATGGGGTAGGCGCTAACACCTTCCGCGACAATGCCGTGGTCTGCTGCAAAGATGATGGTTAGTGCGGCCTCTGTAGCGGGTGTGAGTGTGTCTTGAATTGCGCTGATCTGAGCTGCGGTTTGTTCGAGCAAGCCCAGAGATCCCGGTGGTTTGGTTTTTTGATCGAGAGCTGCATTGGCTAAATCTACGCGTTCTTTGAATTGACTGGCGGGCATAATATTATTGATGGTTTAGCGAGAGTAACAAGCTAAAACTCGACTCCTTTTTGTGCGCGTATTCCGGCCTCAAATGCATGTTTTACCATAGTCATATCCGTGACCGTATCAGCGATTCCTATTAACTCCGGCTTGGCATCACGACCGGTGACAATTATATTTAGTTTGTCAGGCTTGTTTGCCAAAACACTCACCACCTCTTTAATATCGAGGTAGTCGTAGCGCAGTGCGATGTTGAGTTCATCGAGCACAATCAAATCGTAGTCAGGGTTATCGGAGCGACAACGCTCGATCATATCAATGGTTTTTTGCCAGCCGTTTCGGGCACTGGCCGTGTCTTCGTCCATATCCTGTGTATTCCAGGTAAAGCCGTCACCACTGACCAAGTGTTCAATCTCTGGAAAACGTTTAAAGCTCTCGGCCTCACCGGTTTTCCAGGTGCCTTTGATGAACTGCATGATCCCGACCTTTTGCCCGTGACCGGCGGCGCGAATAGCCGTGCCAAATGCAGACGATGATTTGCCTTTGCCGTTACCGGTGTTAACAATCAGTATGCCGCGCTCGATATCAGCTTTTGCAACGCGCGCTTTTTGTTCAGCTTTTAGCTTTACCATCCGCTCTTTGTGGGATGCAGCGTCAGTGGCTGAGTTTTCTTTTTCAGACATGTACAGAACCTTTGAGTGCCATCGGTAAGCCCGCGATAGTCAAAATGACATTGTCGCATTCGGAGGCAAGTGTTTGGTGGAGTAGCCCAGTTTCATCGCAGAAGCGTCGGGTCAGTTCACCCATCGGAATAATACCCATGCTGGTCTCATTAGAGATCATTGTGACCGACCTTGAAGTTCTAGAAACGATATCAATAAACGCGGAAGTCTCTTTTACAAAAATATTGTTGTCTTTATGCAGCAATAGATTGGTCACCCACATAGTCAGGCAATCAATAATGATGTAGTTGTCGCTTTGAAGTGGCTGCAGCAGCGCGTCAGCCAGTGAGAGTGGTTCTTCAATAACCTGCCAGTATGCTGGCCGTGAGCGTTTATGGTGCTCAATACGAGCCTGCATTTCGGCGTCTTTGGCGCAAGCTGTGACAATAAGGGTAACGGCTTCCCCTGATTCAATGGCCATTGATTCAGCCAGCTTGCTTTTACCTGATTTGACACCGCCGAGTAGTAGGGTTTTCACGAGTCTTATTGTTTTTAACTGGCCCGCTAGTCTGTAGGTTCAGCTGACTCCAGTCAATTGCCTGTTGTCTTCGGCCGCTCAAACACTGATATTCTCCTT
>CAZQKJ010000454.1:0-3551 GCA_964593315.1 uncultured Granulosicoccaceae bacterium | reverse complement strand
AAGCGACTAAATCCAAACCTATATTTTCATAATCATTGGGGCTACGGTAGTCCGATATATTTCACTTTGACTGGTAAAACTACAACTTATAGGTCGCAAGGCTTAGTGAGTTTAAAGAACGAGGAATATTAGTTTTAAACCCCTGTAGAGATAGAGTTTTTGTGCCCACAAGGATACTAAATAGTATTTCGTACTGCCGGGCAATTGTTCTTTTGCCTGCTTTAGTTTGCTTTGGGGGTGGCAATTTGACGAAATATTGAATAGACTCATGGTGCAAGTGATAAGTCGAAACAGGTGGTTTGTTCCACTTGAGGGACAAGTTATTTTCGACCGATCACTGTAGAACATGGTTAGTTCAGTCGCATAAATGCGACCCATCAAGGAAGAGAGAATGATTAGATATAGCAAACAGCATTTAGCAGTTTCCGTGGCCTTGTGTGTTACAGCGGGTGGGGCGCACGCTCAAAATTCACCGCAAATTTCGGCTACTTCCCTGGAAAATATTTCGATCTCTGCCGAGTTTTCGAAAAGCAAACGCCCTAAGGTATCTACAGAACTCGCCCAGATAGAGGGTCGTTTTAGGCGTGGGGGCGGTGGACCGAGGGAAGTCATCATTGAAGCTATCGCCACAACTTCAGGTGCGGAGCTTCTTCTTGAGCTTGAGTCATTGGGCCTTGAAGGTGGTGCTTCGTTCGGCAATCTCGTCTCCGGACGCCTGTCGCTTGGAGTTATTGCTTCCGCTGAAAATCTGCCAGAGCTCAGGTTTATCAGGGTCCCTACAGCGATAAGGAGAGTTGGCAGTGTCGACAGCCAGGCTGACATTGCAATGGGGACTGCTTCAGCTCGCGCAACCTTCGGCATTGATGGGGCTGGTGTAGCGATAGGCATTTTGTCAGACAGCTACGATCAACTTGGAGGGGAGGCTGCGGATATTGCGTCTGGGGATTTGCCATCGGATGTTGTTGTCATTGATGACAGTGCACTGGGAGCCAATATTGATGAGGGACGGGCTATGGCCCAGTTGATACACGACATCGCTCCGGGTGCCGATCTACTATTCCACACGGCATTCAATGGCGAGCCTGATTTTGCGCAGGGAATTTTGGATTTGGCGGCAGCTGGAGCAGATATCATCGTCGATGATATTGGCTATTTAAACTCGCCTATGTTTCAAGATGGAGTTGTTGGGCAAGCAGTAGATCAGGTAGTTGCGAACGGAGCAGTATATTTTTCCGCAGCGGGCAACAGTGCGGACAGTTCTTATGAGGCGTCCTATGTGGATTCCGGTACCTCCATTGCTGGATTGTCCTTAACCAATATCCATGAGTTTGGGCCGGGAGATATAGTGCAGGAGATTGTTGTACCTGCAGGAGGATCCACGCTCCTTTCTGTGCAGTGGGATCAACCTTTTGCATCTGCAGGCGGTGTAGGGGCATCTACAGATGTGGATGTGTTTCTAATTGACTCCACTGGTACGGCAGTAGTTGCAGCAGGGGTGAATGCGAATATTGGTGGTGACGCAGTAGAGCTGGTTTTTTGGCAGAATACTAGCGGTGCAAGCGAAACCGTTGGTCTTGTGGTTGGTTTGTTTGATGATCTCGGGAACGGACCGGTTCCAGGGCGACTAAAGTGGATCGACTTTAACGGCTCTAAAGTTCACACGCCAGCGACAAACTCATCGACTGTATTTTCTCATCCGAACTCGGCGGGTGCTATTGCTGTTGGTGCAGCTGGCTATTTCAATACTCCAGCCTTTGGTGTAAGCCCTCCGGTTATTGAGCCATTTTCCTCGCATGGTGGGCTGGAAGTTATATTTGACCCTGATGGGAACTCCATTCCGCCCGAAGATAGAAATAAGCCTGAGGTAGTGGCTCCTGACGGAACTGACAATACGTTTTTCGGATCCGACTTTGAGCCTAACGGATTCCCTAACTTCTTTGGAACATCAGCAGCAGCACCTCATGCAGCAGCGCTGGCGGCACTGCAGCTTGAATGTGACCCGTCTTTAACTCCCGCTAATATCGAGAACCAGCAAGCCAGTACAGCAACAGATATGGAAAGTGCTGGTTTCGATAATATCAGTGGTACTGGTCTGTTAGATGCTCCATTGGCACTTGCGATTGCTTGCCCTCCGGTCGATGCACTAACTTGCAATGGTCTGGCTGCCACAGTTGACTTGAATCTGGGTCAGTCTCCGACATCTGGCCCGGATGTGATCATTGGCACACCTGGCAATGATACGATTAATGGGTTAGGGGGTGATGACGTGATCTGCGGGATGGGAGGTAACGATTTCATCATGGGCGGTTCTGGTTCCGATATCATTTACGGTGGAGATGATAACGGTGTCGACGATGGCTTTAATGATCTCTTTGGTGGAACTGGAGATGATTTTCTATATGGAGCGCAATTTGACGATTATCTGTTCGGAAACAGTGGTGATGACTACTTGGAGACTAATGATAGTAGCTCCGGTTTCCCCGATCAGCTCTGGGGTGGGTCCGGAAACGATGAAATGATCTCTAACAGTGCATTTGGGTCACTAATGCGCGGTCAGGGAAATAATGACATCATCACCGGATCTCAGAGTGCAGATACTATGCGAGGTGACCCTGGTCTTGACACAATGTTTGGTCGTAACGGTAGCGATGATATGTCCGGAGGAAATGCTGCTGACACTATTTACGGCGGTGCTGGTCACGACATCATAGCCGGAAATAACAATCGCGATACGCTGCTTGGTCAAAATGGAAATGACACGATACTGGGGGGGCTTGGAAATGACAGCATGAATGGTGGTGCAGGAACCGATTCATGTAACGGTCAAGGTCAAACCGGTGGAGCTGGAGATACAGCCACCGACTGTGAGACAACCACGGGAGTGCCTTTTGGTGGTGTCGTAGCTGGTATCTCGGGTAATTTCAGCAGACGGTCATTGACCGAGCGTGAAATTGATTTAATAGATCTATGTGATCTGTCTATCGACGAGTGTTTGGCTAGAAAACGCAGATAGGTAACATGTGTCTCGGCGATGTAACGCCGAGACACGTCTTGCAGCGCCAATCGGTGCCCATCCAAAAACAGGTGCTACTTCGTACCACTGGGTACGTGATCTTTATTCGAAGCCCTGAACGTACGAACGTCTGTTACTAAATCATCAGAGACCATTACCAGAGTGTTCGCTATATATTGCAAATGTGGGCAGCTGCCAATGTTATTCGTTCGGCTTATAGTGCTTATCAGAACACCAGCCTGCGGCGCAAAGGTAGTTGTAGCGGCATTCACTCTCTCCAGATTTGGCAGGCAAACTTAGAAACGGCCGCCCCACATTGCGTTGCTATTGATCTTCGAACGGAAGTGGAGCCGTCGGATTGCTAATGTTGCAATGTACAGAAATAAAAAAAGGCACCCTTGACGGATGCCTCTTTAACCCATTTGCTAGCTGCGAGCTAGCTGATCAGATTTGATTCTAAAAAAACTCAGAATCAACAGCTTAGTGGTGGAGACGGCGGGAATCGAACCCGCGTCCGCAAGCACTCCGCCCTCGGCGC
>CAZQKJ010000453.1:0-3566 GCA_964593315.1 uncultured Granulosicoccaceae bacterium | reverse complement strand
TCATCTATGAGTGCACCGGTATTAAACCGATCAATGGAAAACGGCGCGGCGATTTCATTCATCTCACCGGCGGCAATGGAGTGAGCAAACGCGTGCCCACTACCAGGAGTAGCCTTAAACCCACCAGTACCCCAACCACAGTTAAAGTAGAGATTGTTAACCGACGTCTTTGATAGTATCGGTGATCGATCAACCGTAACATCGACAATACCAGCCCATTGCCTGAGCATACGCAAGCGGGAAAAAAGCGGAAACAACTCACACAGCGGACCTATGGTGTGCTCAATTAAATCAAAACTACCGCGTTGAGAATAAGAGTTATATGCATCTGAACCTGAGCCCACTACCAGCTCACCTTTATCTGACTGACTCACATACACATGAATCCCGTTAGACATCACAACGCAATCAATGATCGGTTTTATCGGCTCAGATACCAGAGCCTGCAAAGGGTAACACTCTAATGGCAACTTAAACCCTGCCATTTCCGCTATCACACTACTATGACCCGCCGCCACTGAGCCCACTTTACCGGCACCAATAAATCCCCTGCTGGTATCAACACCGACTACCGTATTGTTCTCCACCCGCACACCAGTGACTTCACAGTTTTGAATAATATCAACACCTGCAGCATCTGCCCCCCGAGCGTAGCCCCATGCAACCGCATCATGACGCGCGGTACCACCGCGGCGTTGCAACAAACCACCCATTACCGGATAGCGACAGTCGAGATTAATAATCGGCAGCATCTCCTTAACCTGCTCAGGAGTCAGAAATTCAGAATCAATACCATTTAAATAAATGGCATTACCACGACGACCAATTTCCTGCATGTCGTGCACACTGTGAGCCAGATGCAAAAGGCCACGCTGTGAAAACATGACGTTATAGTTGAGCTCCTGTGACAAACCCTCCCACAGCTTCATTGCACTTTCATACATAGCTGCCGATTCATCGAGCAGGTAGTTTGATCGCACAATCGTGGTGTTGCGACCGGTATTACCACCACCCAACCAGCCCTTCTCAATAACAGCTACATTGCTGATACCGCATTGAGTGGCCAAATAATAGGCCGTCGCCAACCCATGACCGCCACCACCGATAATCACTACATCGTACTTTGACCTGGGGTCGGGGCTGCGCCATGCCCGCTGCCAGTTGCGATGGTAAGACATGGCATTACGTGCCAACGAAAACAGGGAATACGCTTTCATAGAGTGTGCTTATAAAGGGGTTGCCTGCCAACGCACAAGGTCCAGCAGAGGCTATCCGTCAGGCAATACCTGCCAGATCAGTATGGGTGCATCGTGATTAATAATAGCCGTTTACGATGTTCCGAAAACGACTCTAAAGCGCTAATTCCTGAATGAATTACGCAATCCTAAGCAGGCGTCACACCGCGTAGCCTCTCTCCGCGACGACGAATCAACTCAAGAGTAGCGAGCAGCGCTATAGACAGCACAACCAGTATGGTAGCGACCGCCAGAATGGTGGGTGAAATCTGCTCTCTGATACCGGAGAACATCTGTCTGGGTATGGTGCGTTGCTCGACCGAGGCCATGGCGATAACCACCACGACTTCATCAAACGATGTAACAAACGCGAATAGCGCCCCGGAAATAACCCCGGGCAGGATCAGCGGCATCTGCACTTTGAAAAAGGTTCTAAGCGGCGTCGCCCCCATGCTGTAAGCTGCGCGCACCAGCGACTGGTCAAACCCTACCAGTGTCGCGGTCACCGTGATAATGACAAACGGAGTTCCGAGAACTGCGTGCGCTAAAATCACGCCTAAATGGGTATATACCAGTTGGAATTCACTGAGCCAGTTACCAATCCATGTCAGCGGACCACCGATCTCCGCCAGCCACAATCCTGCATTGTTGATGACTTTGGCACCATCACTGAAACCTCTGAACACACCAGCGCCGGTAATCACCAGCGGTACGATCATGGGTGAGATAAGCAGCGCCATGATTTTCTTTTTAAAAGGCATTTCCGATCGGCTTAAACCCACTGCCGCCAACGTACCCAGTACGGTGGCGATTACCGTCGCAAAGATGCCGATAAAAAAGCTGTTGCGCATGGAACGGATCCACTGCGCATTGTTCCAGGCATCGCTCCACCAGCCGGTTATCGCTTCAGGATTTGCCATGCCGTTGGTCAAGATATCTCTATAGTGGCGCAGGGAGAAAGCCTCGGGATCAAGGCCCAACATGCCAGGTGTAAAAGAAAAATAGTTTTCGGCGTTAAAACTGAGCGGCAGAACAACCAGTATTGGTGAGATTAAAAACAGAAAAATCAGACCACAGATAAACCGAAACGTGTAGTACCACAGACGCTCGCCCCATCCTGCATATGCTGGAAGTGCCATGGCTAGTCTACTGTCACGTTTAAAATGTTCATAAAAAGCGCACTTTGATTAGTAGTTTTTTGAGTGTGACGACACATTTACCCGAGCTTCATGTTGTCAATGCCGACGATACGATCGTATAGCCAGTAAAAAATCATCACCACACACAACAACACACCGCCCAGCGCCGCTGCCAGATTCCAGTTAAGTGTCTGACGCATGTGTACATCTATAAAGTTCGAGATCATTGAGCCCGACTGACCACCCACCAGTGCCGGCGTAATGTAGTAACCGATCGCTACAATAAATACCAATATACCGCCAGCGCCAATACCCGGGATAGTTTGCGGTGCGTAGACACGCCAGAATGCCGTCCAGTTGGTGGCACCCAGACTTTTTGCAGCACGCATATAGCTCGGCGGAATGCCTTTCATCACTGAATACAATGGCAACACCATAAACGGCAACAGAATGTGCGTCATGGCGATTAACGTACCCAGTTTGTTATAGATAAGTGAGTAGCGATTGCCATCATCGGTGATGCCAAAAAACACCAGCAAATCGTTGACCACCCCCTGCCCTTGCAGCAACGCTATCCATGCCGTTGTGCGAACCAGAATAGATGACCAGAATGGTAGCAACACAAGAATAAGTAACAGATTAGAGGTTCTTACCGGAAGTGTTGCCAATAAAAATGCTATCGGGTAACCCAGCGCCAGACAAAACAGGGTAACCAGAAAAGAGATTTGCAGCGTACGACCAAAAAGCTTTACGTGGATTCGTCGTTTTTCATCTTGCCGTTCAATCGATCCGTCAGCGTTGAGCTTAAGATCAACCGCTGCAGCGTAATAGCCGGGGGTCCAGACTCGCGAGGCTGTTTTCATTGCCTGCCAGACTTTTATGTTTTCCCATTTGTCTCGCTTTTCGAGCAGCGCTTCCTTGTATGGCGGCTCAAGTTTGGCAGCATTTCTTGCACTGCCAGTCAACAGGGACCGTGAGCCCGGGAAATCACGATTGACCCGGGTTGCGATTTTACCAATGGTTTTATTCTCTCGAGCCACCACAAGATCTTTGACAAGTGCGGCATACATGGCTTCCGTGGGCTCTGATTCCGAATCCCAGTCAGCCAGCACGCTGGTGGTTTCAGGCATTTGAGAAGAAAAGGAATTGTCGTAGATACCCTGCACAAGGAAGTAGGCAATCGGCAGGATAA
>CAZQKJ010000452.1:0-3570 GCA_964593315.1 uncultured Granulosicoccaceae bacterium | reverse complement strand
TGCAATTTGTTAATCCAATCAGCTCTGCTTGAAATAATGAACCCGCATAACAACTTCTGTGTAGCAGAAGCCATACTATATAAGGCGGCCAAGCTCACTGAAGTCATCAATCACCCTATCCGGATGATAGCTCGCATCATCCGGCAACACCTGTTCGCGTATATGTGTTCCATCATTACGACGCATTACCGTAGTCCATCCCTGTGAGTTAGGATAGGCAAAATCTTTTGAGGGATTATCACCTACAAATATGGGATGTTGGTTGCCGATTAACTCCAGCAACGGCTCAAACGCAACCGGATCTGGCTTACTTGCTCCTGTTTCTTCCGAAATACAGACAGCAACAGCCTCACTCAAACCAAGAGCCGAGATTTTCTGTCTTTGTGTGACCGATCTCCCGTCAGTAACCAGGGCGTAGGGGATCTTGGATTCCTTAATTTTTTCAAGAAATACTCTGGTGTCCGAGTACAGAGAAATAGCAGGATTGTGACTCTGCATTGCTGCAACTCTGGGCTTCAAATCTTCAATCGGCAATTTAACCTGACGCCAATAGGTACCGATGGCATCAGCCGCTCCGCTTTTAAACAGTTCGGTGAGCTCTTGTGCCGCATTCGCCAGACCGAATTCCTTGCTCAGCTCACTGCCAATGAAATTCAATGCAGACAAACTATACTGAACCTCCGGATACAGTGTGTCATCCAGATCAAAAACAAAAAACACATCTCTAGCCATTCACGATGACCTCGTCATCGTAACGCAGCATTATCAATCGATCTTTCCAGTCGTTGTACTTTTCAATTTTTTTTCCGCCGATATATTCATCAACGATCCATTGTTCAAATGTTGCACCGGACAATCGGGTCAGGGGATACCCGCCTCCAAACCGTGGATTTAATTCAATACTCCAACAGTCACCGGTTTTTTGATGCCGAAACACCTGAAGATTAACGCAACCTCTTATTCCTTCAACTTGTGAAAACACATCAAACAATATTTCTACAAGCTCATTCTTTTCTGTCATACCTTTAGAAACTTCTCCACCCCTCACCTCTAGTCTTTTACGCGGTACTACACATCGTAACTGTGAATCTTTATCGAAATACATGTCGATAGTGAATTCGTTGTGATCTTCATGATCAATGTACTGGCAATACATATTTTTTGGATTATCGAGTATTTCCTGCGTCAGACCATTTCTATCATTTACCAGCACCACACCACTACTTAAGGAACCGTCATATGGTTTTACCAGAACCGGGAACTTCAGCTCATCTTTACTATAAAGCGCTGGAGTCTGCAGTCCGATACTTTCAAAAAATTCACCGGTGAGACGCTTATCTCTGCATAGGCTAATGATCTTTTCATTAGAAATAAGTAACTCAATCCCTGCTTGAGCAAACCCCGCCCTTGAAGCACTTAGCAGTAGAAGCTCCGTATCAATTGTGGGGATAACCAGGCTAATATTTTCGCTTTTGCAAACACTTAACAGCTCATCCGTAAATTCAGGTGACTGGCAATGAGGTAGTTTTATATGCCTATCTGCAATCTGACAAGCGGCACTCAGCTCCGGGTTTAAGTCTGCTGTAAACACACTCCCGCCATATTCCTTCATGGCATCCATAAAGCCGCGTACAAGCGAAACACGCCGTCCGGCGGACAAAATAAGCACATTCATTTTTGAAAACCGTTCAATGCGCACCGGATTCTGTTATCGATTTTCTGACTCCCCGGCTCCCTCAAATCTGGACATCGTTTCGTGCCCTTGTTCAGAGATGTCGTCACGTTTAATGACTTTAAATATCGTTAAAAAGATAATCTTTATATCCAGCCAGATACTGTGATTATCAACATACCAGACATCATACTCAAATTTGTCTTCCCAACTAATCGCATTTCGACCATTCACTTGTGCCCACCCGGTAATTCCCGGTCTGACATCATGACGTCGACGCTGCTCGGCAGAATACAAGGGCAGATAATCCACTAGCAAAGGACGCGGTCCAACGATACTCATTTCTCCCTTCAACACGTTGATCAGCTCTGGCAATTCATCCAACGAAGAGGCTCTCAACTTTCTGCCATAGTCGGTGAGTCTGTCTTTATCAGTGAGGGAGCTACCGCTGTTCGGTTGCGGCGCACGCATAGAACGAAACTTGATCAACTGGAAAGACACCCCGCTTAAACCCGGCCGCATCTGAGTGAAAAATATTGGTGAGCCAAACTCACGCCTGACCTGCAACGCCACTACAGCAAATACCGGTGACAACAGTACGAGACCACACGCGGCGATAATTATGTCTACGATTCTTTTAATCACCGAGCTTGTTACCCGCTGCATACCATGAGTTTGTAAAAAATAGTGACCCAGCCTTGTTGGATAGGATTACACCGGCGGCCATTGCCTGCACCTGTCAATCGCACGCCTGAACATTGAGTATGCTGGAATTCGAGCCACAGTTTCGCTGACTGTATTATTGCTCATCTTGCCAATTAATTGTCAGTAAACACCCACATTCCAGGAGCTGAAAGCCGAAAAAACTCTGTCTTAAGTATTACAGAGCCATCTAAAACCCGCCCCTTTTCTCATAATCTCAGCATCTTAAGGTACGATTGTTGCCCCGCCTTGAAAGGATGAATAGAGATCGCGCAATGCAAGCTTCAGTAGATAATAATTTTCCCGTCATTCTTGCCGGTGGCTCAGGCACCAGACTCTGGCCGTTGTCCAGATCACTGTATCCAAAGCAGTTTCTGAAATTGAATAGTGACAAATCGTTGCTACAAAATACCATTGAGCGTGCACTGGCAGCCTGTGGCGGACGCCTGATGGTTGTGTGCAATGAAGATCACCGTTTTCTAACCGCTGAACAAATGCAGGAATTTGGAGTCGACGGCTCGATTCTGCTCGAACCGGTGGCACGCAACACGGCTCCTGCTATTGCGCTGGCGGCACTACACGCTTTGAATCAACACAAAGATGCAACGATCACTGTCTTGTCTGCCGATCACGTAATTTCAGATGTAGTACAGTTTTCAAAACACGTAGAAGAAGCACTCAACTGCGCGCGTGACGGCGCATTGGTAACCTTTGGTGTAGTACCGGATCGGCCGGAAACAGGCTACGGCTACATAAAAGCAAAAGGCGATGGTATCAGCGAGATCGCGAGCTTCGAAGAGAAACCAGATGCTGAAACCGCGAAAAAGTACGTGGATTCCGGAGACTACTACTGGAACAGTGGCATGTTCGTCTTCAAAGCCGGCGCCTACCTGGATTCGCTAAAACGTTTCGCACCACAGATGCTCGCTTCTTGTACATCTGCCTACGAGAATGCTGTTGAGGACCTTGATTTTATTCGAGTGGACGCGGAATCTTTTGCTGAGTGCGAAAGCATCTCAGTCGACTACGCAGTGATGGAAAAGGCAGACAATGCCATGGTTGTACCATTCAAAGCGGGCTGGTCTGACATTGGCTCGTGGGATGCTGTACACGACATCTCGGAGAAAGACGAGAATGGTAACGCTTCGAGTGGTGACGCTATGCTGGTTGAAAGTGAAAACTGTTATGTCAACGCG
>CAZQKJ010000451.1:0-3572 GCA_964593315.1 uncultured Granulosicoccaceae bacterium | reverse complement strand
ATCTCTATGCTGACGGTGAGTTTTGGTACTTCATGGATCCCAATACTTTTGAGCAGATCGGTGCATCTGAAACTGCCGTGGGCGACGCTAAGCTCTGGCTGAAAGAACAGGATACTGTTGAGGTTACATTGTGGGATGGAGTGCCCTTATCCGTTACACCACCTAATTTCGTCGAGCTTCAAATCACACAGACCGATCCCGGTTTAAAAGGTGATACCGCACAGGGTGGTACCAAGCCCGCAACTATGGAAACCGGAGCTGTGATTAAGGTGCCATTGTTTGTAGAGGAGGGTGAATTAATAAGGATTGATACTCGTTCGGGAGAATACGCCAGTCGAGTGAAAGACTGAATTCAGGACGAGCCCCGCAGGATGAACTGGCAAAGCAGTGCCAGCGTTGATGTGCTGGTGCGCCGCGCGGAGATAATCCGCAGTATCAGACAATGGTTCCATCAGCACAAAGTTCTTGAAGTAGAAACACCGCAGCTATCATTGGGTGCGACAACTGACCCTCACATTGAAAGCTTTAGTGTGGGTGAAAGGCACTTGCGCACCTCTGCTGAATTTCATTTAAAAAGAATGCTCAGTTGTGGGTATCCTGATATCTATGAGCTAGGCAAAGTGTTTCGCGTTGATGAGAGCGGGTGTTACCATAATCCCGAATTTACAATGCTGGAGTGGTATCGCAAAGGTATTGATCATCACCAGTTGATCACAGAGGTAGAGTCTCTGTTGCAAGTTTTGACAGATGATTTAGATATGCACATACAGCGTATATCGTACCGTGAGTTATGGCGGCAGGTCTGCGATCTGGATATAGCGATCTGTGAGTGCAATGCGATAACAGATTATCTGACTAAATCCGGCGTATCGGTGCCGGAGTCAATTACCGAAAACTTCGATGCTTTGCAGGATCTGGCTATGGGTACTGTGGTTGCGGATGCGCTGCCGAAGAACCTGTTTACCTGTATCTATGATTATCCTGCCAGTCAGGCATCGCTTGCCAGAGTTGTCTGTGAAGATCCCGATTGGCCGGTCGCGAGTCGTTTTGAGATTTATCATGGTTCGGTAGAGTTGGCTAACGGTTACCATGAACTGAAAGATCCGGTTGAGCAGTTGTCGCGTCTTAGTCAAGACAACAAAACACGTGTAGATAATCAACAGAGTGCTATGCCTGTAGATATGAACTTCATTGCAGCGCTTGAGCATGGCCTGCCTGACTGTGCCGGAGTTGCAATAGGTATTGATCGATTGATGATGATTCTGATAGAGGACATAACATCACTCGATCAGGTCATCGGGTTCAAGTGGGCTCACGCTTGAGGAAAACGTTTTGACCGAAGACCTGAAAGATAACGCTACAGATTGCATCGCAGAGGTATTGCGCTTTGATGAGTGTGATCAGCAGAGTTTAATTGAATTGATCAATGCGCTCGGCATGCGGATAGAAATTGTCAATCCAGGGGCCGATATACCCGGTAGCTTCTGGGGTGATGAAGAGGCCGGACTGATAGGGCAGTCTTTGTACGTTAGATCGGATACACCGGTACACTCTGCACTACACGAAACCTGTCACTTCGTTTGTATGGATGAGAAGCGCCGCGAATCACTGCATACCAATGCAGGTGGTGATGCGAATGAAGAAAATGCTGTTTGTTATCTGCAAATACTGTTATCTGACGCATTGCCCGATATGGGGCGAGAGAAAATGTTCAGCGATATGGACGCATGGGGTTATTCGTTCAGAATGGGTAGTGCACGTGCCTGGTTTGAGTCTGATGCAACTGACGCGCATCGGTGGCTTGAATCGACGGGTCTACTGAAAGTCGCCGAGCAACTCACCCATTCGAACCGGGTCGCCGGCAGTCAGGTCTGAGCGCAGCGAGCCGTGTTCAAGCAGCAGTATGACGGTAGAGCCCATATTAAAACGTCCCATTTCTTCGCCTTTATACAACGTGTGCTCGCCTTCTGAATAATCGTTGTAGGTGATGTCTTTGGCGGTTGGCGGTGTGATCAATCCTGCCCACACAGTTTCTATCGCTGCAACATTGATTGCACCGACTAACACCATGGCAAGCTTGCCGGCTTCGGTATTAAAGATCGTCACAACACGTTCATTTCTGGCGAATAGTCGGGGCACGACTCGCACGGTATGAGGCGCGACACTAAACAGACGACCGGGAATATAGTGCATAGACTCCAGTGAGCCTGTAACTGGCATGTGAATGCGGTGATAGTCACGTGGTGACAGATACAGAGTGGCAAAGCTGCCGTTTTCAAATGCTTTACTGTCATCCGGCCTGCCGCCGAGTAAATCTTGTAGTGAGTAGTCCCGACCCTTTGCCTGCAAAATAGTGCCGTGGCTGATCCTGCCAAGCTGCGAAACCGTGCCATCTACCGGACAACAAAGCTGAGCTTGTGTGCCTTGAATGGGCCTGGCACCGTCTCTGAGTTGTCGAGTAAAAAAATCGTTAAACGTTTTGTACTGTGATGCTCGTTGTCGAACGGCATCGTGCATCTCTATGCCGAAAAGTTGGCTGAAGCGAGTGATGACCCAAGGCACCAGGCGGCTTTCAATACGGGTTAGTTTGAATACAACCCGGGAGACCAGATGATGTGGCAGTATATAAAGTGGCCATGACTTTAAGCGATCTGTAAATGCGTTCAACGGTTTGATTCAGTCGGAAGAGATAATGTTATTCTATCGCAACCACCGCCTGTCAGTAGATCAAATATGCCTGAAATAGACTTGTTCAAGCTATCAAACTGTAGTCTTGGAGAGCTCATAGATGCAGGGGCTGACTATCTGAACCGACACTCGCTTGTCTATGGTCACGGGACGGACAACGCCTTTGATGAAGCCGCCTGGCTATCACTGGAGGCCTGTGGTATTTCACCTGCCGAGCCGCTCGAGAGTTATCAACAAAAAGTCACTGCATCGCAGTTGAAAAAGGCTCGCGAATGGTTCCGCAAGCGGGCTGAACAAAAAATCCCGGTCGCGTACCTGACAGGGCGTACATGGTTTGCAGGTCATGAGTTCACGGTAGATCCGCGTGCTCTGATACCTCGCAGTCCAATTGCTGAGCTAATACAAAGCAGTTTTTCACCGTGGCTTGTCGGAGCGCCAGAGGCGGTTCTTGATCTGTGTTGCGGTGGTGGTTGTATTGCCATTGCGCTGGCACATGCTTATCCCGACTGCAAGGTTGATGCAGTAGATCTGTCTGCTGATGCACTTGACCTCGCCGCCGTGAATGTTAAACGACACCAACTTGAAAACAGAGTGCATCTGCATGCCGGGGATTTGTTTGCGCCACTGGTGCCGGAGCTTCAGTATGATCTAATCGTGAGTAACCCACCCTATGTAGATGCCCACGATATGCGAGGTTTGGCAGATGAGTTCAGCCATGAGCCCTCAATGGGTCTGGCTGCGGGTGGTGACGGGCTCGATATTGTTGCGAGAATGCTTGATGTGGCATCTCAGTACCTGAAACCTGACGGTATATTGATCGTGGAGGTGGGCAACTCCCGACCGGCAGTAGAGAAGCGGTTTGGACATCTTGATTTATTGTGGCT
>CAZQKJ010000450.1:0-3580 GCA_964593315.1 uncultured Granulosicoccaceae bacterium | reverse complement strand
GTGGTCACTGGCTTCACCTACACAATAATACTGCTGCTACAACCAATTTAATTGCACGAGGCTATGATCTAACACTGCTGCAGGAACAAAGTGGCGGCATAACCACAAACGTGCC
Source organism: uncultured Granulosicoccaceae bacterium (assembly GCA_964593315.1). Taxonomy (GTDB): domain Bacteria; phylum Pseudomonadota; class Gammaproteobacteria; order Granulosicoccales; family Granulosicoccaceae. Next base: position 3,465 of record CAZQKJ010000450.1, on the reverse strand, counting down.
GCCGTACACGGTAATTAACTCACTCAAAAATAGAATTGAAGCCGCGGGTAGCGAGATGGGTTTTTATCAGACATGGGGCTATCAACACCGAGACCCGATTCAAACTGATGAAATCCTGTCTGGCTATGAGAATATTGCCAATCACTTTAATGCACCGATCGTACATATTGGCAGAGCGTGGGACTATTTCTATACAAGCCACAACGAGAATCCGCCTTTCAGCTTGTATCTTGACTATGCGCATCCCACCAATGAAGGGAAAGCGCTAATTGCCTATGTGCTCTACGCCTATCTTACTCGTGAAACTCCAGTCGGCCTTAGCTATTTCCAGCTTAGTGAATACAACGCACAGTTACTACAATCTCTCGCCTGGGAGTCTTATCACGCCAATAGACTGAGGTAGCAGAAGTGATTGTGCCTGCAATATCTACCCACTGGCTTTCTTAGTGATAGCGCCATCTTCCTTGTACGGCGCTATTTAAAATACCCATTTGCAACACTTGAAATTGTATTGCCGTTAATTAGCTGACGGCCCGGATAATTACGGGCCATCAGTCACGAGCCTACTAGTTACGGGCCAACTAGTTACGGGTAATAGTCACTTCGAGGTATCGAGTACCCGCTTCGAAATCAAACACGGGGTTCTCTGATCCGTTCTGACCAGGGTGCATTGTGATTGAGCCATTCTCATCATCCGTCATATTGGCATCTGAACCACAAGGCGGCACCCAGTAGTCAGCCAAGAGCACATTGGTTTCAGAACCTGCATCCAGAATAGGAGCGAAAAAGGTTTCTGTAGTATCGGCAGACAAGGTGTGAGAATCCGCACCAGAGAAACCATCGTTGGTACATACCACCATACTTACGATAGACATAACCTGATCATCAGACACTAAATCCAGATCAACTGACGCAGTCATGCCAGGTAGAAGTGGTCCAGGGTTAGCCGGATCAGCAAATCCCACCCCGTAGTCAGTGGCACGACCCTGGTCTTCCAGGTAGCCCAGTAGCTCCACCAATGGACCATTGTTTCCGTTTTCAGCAATGGCTATAACCTGAGGTCTTGCAGGCTGTTCAAGTTCAAAAATACGCATGCCATTATCCGCATTCGGCGCGTTGTGAAGCACAACGACCGGAGGAGTCATTGGCTGGCTTTCAGAAGTGTTGGTAAAAGTAACCGTCAGGCTTCCTGCAGTGGGAACGCTTTCGACCGGTGCTACTACCATATCGAAAGAGTAGTCAACTGTGTCAGTACCAGTTTGCTGTATCCAGAATGTGTAATCACCAGCTTCAAGTGGAGCTGTAAAGCCTTGAGCGCCTTGTCCTTCACCGATTCCAGGAAGAATATCGGTGCCCTCAGAATCTACACCAAACAGAAAAAAGCCAAGCAGATTGGCAACTTCTGTTTCAGTTGGCGGCTCAGTGAATACCGTACCTTCCTGAACGCCGATAAAGGCAAGATCATCAACTGACTCGTATTCGGTATGGTCTATTGCTGATAACACATGGCCTTCAGGCACATGAACAGTCACGTAGTCTATGTCACCGGCAACGACTGTACCGCTGATGACGTTCGAGCCATTGCCAAGATCGAGGGCAAGAGGGTTTGTGGCATCGTCTGTTATCTCTCCATCTACCGCTTCATCATACAACGCAGCTGAAGCATCTCCGCCGCCATTGTCTGCATCACCTGCGTCAGAGTCATCCCCATCGGAATCATCGTTCGCTGGTGCATCTGCATCGCTAAGTCCAATGACCAGATTGCCATCGTCGTTAGTTGAAAGATTCAAATTCACATCGCCACCATTGGCCAAGTCGTTTTGAATACTCTCAAGAGTGTCGCCACCACAGGCAGCTAGAGAAGTAATTATTGCAGCGCTGGCAAGTGTTTTAAGTCCAAATGAAAGATGCGTTTGGCCTGATGGATCGAATATTTTCTTCATGCTATCTAAATTTTCCCGGTATACAGTGTGTAAAATTGTCGTGTGGCGTGATCACTATGCTCACAAACCCCTCGGATATTATTTAGCCCGCATGATGTTTCATGCAACTAACACTCTCACCACTGGCTGTCTTATGATTAGTCAATTCAAAAACTAACCCATACAAATCAGCGGATTGAATCCATCACGACAGTAAAAAAACCCGCATGGCTACGTCATAATTCTTGCAGGAGAAACTGAGACAAGCACTACAACAACAAAGTTCAATCCATTGTCTGTATTGAAACTGCACGTTAAGAATGTTGATTGTCCGCCAATACACAGGCAGCGTTGTATTGTTAATACTGTTCACTATTACGCGTTGTCATCCAGTAATGAAAAGACATTGAACAGACCACTACATGCTCCGCTCAGTTGTCATGCATGCGACACTGCCAACTCATTACTCTTAATTTCAACCTTCTTAAATGTCTTAAGAAGATAATTTCCAGATGCTTGCAGGACTTTACCACCCCGCATGTATCCAAACTGAAACGAAATATCATTAATCGCGTCTGATGCAACCAGGTATGGAGAATTTGAGCCGCGCAATTGCAACTCTAAAATTAACAGATCGAAGACAGATATCTCCGCCGAAGCTACGAACACGATCCCAACTGTTAACGAAACTATTTGCACGCTCGCACAAGAATTCATACTGAAAAACTAAGCAGGGTTAAAAAGAGCTGATAACCTGCACACTCGGAGTCTCTCGCCCACCAGCACGCCGGGGCAAGCCCCCGCAGACCCCACGCCAACTCTCGCATGATGATTTCATTGAATCTGTAATGACAGGTGAAGGGTTATCAACCGCATACGACCTCTCGAATATTTAAGACACGTCAGTCATCGCATGACCCACATCTTGTCTGCCAAAGTGAAACACTGGCCCGCCGTATTCAGCCGCCGTCAAATTTCCAGAGCGTCGGGAATACTGCCCGTTCGTTCTCCGTGTGGGACCTCTGTCTATTTTGTACCGAGGCGAATCGTCAAACCTGTTTCTTCGCACTTTTATTGCCTGTAACGATAACTGTTAACCTAACAAGGAAAATCGACATATTTCTAAGAATACTAATGCTATGCATCGCCCTCACTGTGGCTTCAGGCTGCAGTACTGCACCAAAATACGACAACACAAGCGCCAGTCAAAGCGTCAATCTGTGCGGTGAAGAAACCACCGTCGCTATAGAAAGTGATATAGACGTTTCAAGCTCTGAAGAAGAGTGTGAAGACATTCAAAAACAGGCTAAGGATGACAGTGCTGGCAGCGACTTCTTGTTACGAGCTGCAGGTTATGCTCCTGGCTTTGCACTGGGATTAGCTCTCTTCTAGGGAGCATCGCAACAAACATTCGGCTTAACGCATTAAAAAATTCTGCCAACCTGTCTGTCATTATTCAGACAGAGGCACCGTGTCATCGAATATTTCTGTTAGATCCCCACGTATGTACGGAGCAAGCACTGCTTCGAATCCGTTTCTCTGT
>CAZQKJ010000449.1:0-3583 GCA_964593315.1 uncultured Granulosicoccaceae bacterium | reverse complement strand
AGTCGGCTACCCTTTTTATATACTCGTACACGTAGGTCGCAAAACTCCAGCGAACTTGCAGCGTAAAAACCGGGGTTTCCGCATGATTAGCCATCAAAACCGATGCGTTGCCAAACCGGGTCTGAGCGCATTGACCCGCACTAAATACGTCAGCGTGCACATCAAACGGTGACCCACTGGCGATAACATCACGGGTTTTAGCACCGGTTAATCGCAACACCGTGTAGTAGTCTGTAACGTCTACCGCAGCCGTTGAAGATTGCTGCTTCCACTGTTCAATAACAACCTGCGGTGCACTTGCCGTGTAGAGCAAGCGCTCATTCGGACCCAACCAAAAAAGTGAAACCGCACCGTTGCTTACAAAGGTGTTGGGTGCAAGGTCGCACTTCATACCGACTAAATCCGCCAGAGCCTTGTTTACATCCGGAGATTCAAATTCTCCGCGCAGGTTAATCTTGTTGATGAGTACCTCTTCCGTAACACTCAGGCCGTCAGTATCAAATGATGATGCTTCCAGTGGAGTCGCTACAACCGGATTATCCACGAACACGCACTCCTTCCTGATCTACAAACACTGTGTCAGTCACTGACGCTTTGTGTACGTCACCATTCATTAAGCGCAGTGAAACCACATCTCCTTTGCGCTGCAAGCCGTCTTGCAACAGCGCAAGCGCAATAGAACGTCCGACATTCGGACTCATATAGCTCGAGGTGACATGCCCGATAGTCGGCATGGGAGGCTCATCGGTAACTTTGGCCACAATGTGCGCGCCTTCCGGTAGCACGATTGTCGGGTCTTCGGTCAGCAGCCCCACTAGCTGTGGCCGCTTGTCTCGCCTGGTATCCGTTCGAACCTGCGATCGGTTACCCAGATATTCCTTTTTGGTTTTCGATACGATCCAGTCCATATCTGCATCGTGTGGTGTGACAGTGCCATCCGTATCCTGCCCGACAATGATAAAACCTTTCTCAGCACGTAAGACATGCATTGCCTCCGTACCATATGGACAGAGATCATACGGCTTGCCAGCCTGTTCCAGGGCTGCAATCAAATGTTTGCCATAACGCGCCGGGACATTGATCTCGTAGGCGAGCTCTCCGGTGAAACTGATTCTGAATACCCGGGCCGGAACACCGGCAACATTACCCTCTCGCATCGTCATAAAGGGAAATGCATCATTAGATACATCGATATCGGTGATGCTCTTTAAGAGGTCACGTGCATTAGGACCGTTAAGCGCCACAACTGCCCATTGTTCTGTAACACTGGTACAAAAGACCTCCCAGTTCGGCCATTCAGTTTGTAGCCACTCTTCAAGCCAGTTCATTACCCTTGCAGCACCACCCGTGGTAGTCGTCATATGGTAATGGTGTTCATCGAGGCGAGTCGTTACGCCGTCATCAAAGATCATCCCGTGTTCGTTGAGCATCAATCCATACCGACAGGAACCGACTGCGAGCTTCTGCCAGTTATTGGTATAAACCATTTCCAACAGCTTGCTGGCGTCTTTACCCTGAATATCGATCTTGCCCAAAGTAGACGCGTCCAGCATACCTACTGATTCACGTACAGCAAGCGTCTCTCGCTGTACAGATGAATGCATATCTTCACTGCCACGCGGGTAGTACCATGAACGCTTCCAGTCACCTACGTCTTCAAACACAGCACCTTTGTCCACATGCCATTGGTGCATGGGTGTATGGCGTTCCTGAATGAATAACTCACGCGATTCCTGAGCACCCACCGCACCCAGTGTGAGCGGTGTATAAGGCGGCCTGAAGGTTGTAGTACCGACCTCAGGGATAGATACGCCCTGAATATTAGCCATGATCGCAAGCGCGTTCAGGTTAGATGTTTTTCCTTGATCAGTAGCCATGCCCGTGGTGGTGTAACGTTTGAGGTGCTCAACCGAAAGAAAACCTTCACGCGCAGCAAGATGAATGTCTGCCGCGGTGACATCATTTTGAAAATCATGAAAGTGCTTGGACTTACCTTCACCCACTGGATGGACTGTGGGCACCAACCACAATGGCGCTATCTTTCCCTGTGGGATTTCATCAAGCTTGCAAGCTGACAGTGATGGCGATGCGTCGTCATAACCGCAGCGTTGCGCTGCCGCATGGCCCGCTACACCCCCTTGCTGTACACACTCTTCGGTGGTGAAGCATCCGTTGCAGGCACCCGCTGAAATATTCGGGCTGGTTTTTTTGCCGCGACTTTGATCCGGCACAAAGCCCGCAATTGATTCATCGTATTTGAGCTTACCGCCACTTTGACTCACCATATGACAGGATGGTGTCCAGCCACCTGAGTTTGCCACAATAGTGCAATCAATCTCCCATGCCTGCCCGTGTAAGGATTCGCCATCATCAGACAACGGCATAATCCGGACGGACTCGACACCCTGCGCACCTCGCACCGAACTGATAGCATGACCTTCAAAGAGACGAATGTCGGCTTGCTGTAGCTGTGTTTTCAGCGCACTCGACACTATCTTTCTGGTATCAACCAGTGTGACGGTAGCACCTCGTGCTGCTACATCAAGTGCAACCTGATAGGCACTATCGTTATTGGTAAAGACAACCATGTCATTACCAGGCAATACACCATAGCGATTGACATAGGTTGCAACCGCATTAGCAAGCATCACACCGGGACGATCGTTATCAGCAAATACCAGCGGCCTTTCAATCGATCCCGCTGCAACCACAACTTGCTTTGCCCGTATTTTCCAGAATCTCTGACGTGGAGCCTTTCCGCCATTACCGGGTCCGAGATGATCGGTCACTTTTTCAATGGCAGTAATATAGTTGTAGTCGTAGTAACCCGCAGCTGTGGTGCGAGTGAGCAAACGCACATTCGAATTATTCTGAAGTTTCGCAACCGAGCTTTGTATAAAGTCTGACGCAGCAGCACCATTAGATGCACTTAACAGTGCACCACCCACCCGACTACTTTCATCAAGTATGATCACCCGGGCACCAGAATCGCTGGCCGCAGTCGCCGCAGCCAATCCTGCGGGACCTGCGCCAATTACCAGTACATCGCAGTGGGCATAGGTACTGTGATAGACATCAGGATCGTCGTCTACCGGACTAACACCCAGCCCTGCCGCTTTGCGAATAAACTTTTCATAGGTCATCCACATGGAAGCTGGCCACATGAAAGTTTTATAGTAAAACCCTGCCGGCAAAAAACGGGCAACCATGGAATTCACCGCACCCACATCAAACTTAAGGCTTGGCCAACGATTCTGCGACCGAGCTACTAAACCATCGTATAGCTCAACACAGGTGGCGCGAGTATTGGGTTCTGTATATGCACCAGTCTCAAGCTGTACCAGTGCGTTCGGCTCTTCAGACCCGGCAGCAATTAATCCGCGTGGCCGGTGGTATTTAAAACTACGCCCGAGCAAACGAATGCCATTGGCCAGCAGTGCAGAAGCCAGTGTGTCTCCCTGGTAGCCTGTGTAAGTGATACCATCGAAGGTAAAGCTTAAGGGCACGCTACGATCAATTAAGCCGCCCTCTTCTAAACGATGCACCTGAGTCATGAACGTGGCTCTTGCTGTGGTAGCGGTGG
>CAZQKJ010000448.1:0-3585 GCA_964593315.1 uncultured Granulosicoccaceae bacterium | reverse complement strand
GTGCGTATGCCCCGCGTTCGGAATCGGGCCAGGCTGATCGATGTAACCTGCAAGAGATGGGTCGTTAAAAGCTCCGATGGATGCCTCCAGACCATAGACGGTCAACGAGCTGGTATCGCATGAGCCACTCACATTTGACCAACCCGGTTGAGGGGGTTCCTGATAGCGCCAGGTGACGTCATCTGTGTCAGGCAGTGTCGGCATGGCTACAGCAACGCAAGGCACAACTGCACAGGTAAATCCCGCTACTACCGTACGAAAATTGATGCGGAGATTAGTATTGTTCTTCAACGAATGATCCTTAGGTTCTATCTGTTCTCGCGAGTACTCTCTTCCAAGGGTATCAGGTGCGAGATGGTTAATTCAGTGGTCGTCGTAAGAGCTTGTCGGACCGAAGTGCCCCTGACTCATCAAAAGCCAGATACGGCGATCAGCTCATTCCTGCGTTTAGTGGCGGGAGTTCGATTGCATCTCTATTGAGCGACTATTGCTAACTTCAACCTCTTTAATATAGCAGACAGGGTGGTATTTGCCTGACGGCCGGGATTGCTGCGGGTCCGCCGGGAAAGGTTCTGTGCGATGGCTTTTAACTGATCTTTAGTGGTTAGCACTCGCAGATTGCAGGATTATTGATTTGTGAAGCGGGGTTCGAGGTATCATTGCGCGCCGGGTAGACACCGGCCTGATGCCAATCTCCATATCGCGTGCACGAATGAGCAACTCCACCGACAACGAAATACACGCTGCGTGCAGGCAGGTCATCGATGCAGGCGGTGCTGTGGTGCTAATACCGGGTCTGTTGAAATCCGGGTCGGTCGCGGATGCGCCACTGTTCAGTCGACTGATCAGCCTGGCTGAGCGAATACCGTCGGTGGCGGGCGCGGCAGGGTCTGAAAATTCGCAACTTCCAGTGGTCAGTAATGTGGACTCGCGCCATTGCGGACTCGAATCGCTGGTAATGCATAGCGTGTTTAAGCACACGCATGATTCCTGTGCTGCAAGGTTCACCTATCAACAGGATTTTCCGGACGCGACTGAAAATCCGGTTGTGCTCCGGGCAGATCCTGCCTATCAGCAGATAGATATGAATAATGCGACGCTCTCAGATCCTGCACTACTCGATCTAAACATCGAGCAGGCGCAGGCACTGGTCAGCACACTGAATGATTTTTTTAAAGAAGATGGTCTGCGATTCGAGCAGACAGATCCGCAACGATGGTACTGCCACTTTGATGTGTATCCGGATGTGCAGACCCTAACACCCGGTGTGGCTGTCGACCGCGATGTCTCTGACTGCAGACCCACGGGTGCGGATGCTGTTACCTGGCGTAAACATCTGGCAGAGATAGAAATGTTGCTGTTCGAACACCCGGTGAATAGTCACAGAGAGTCTTTGGGGCAATTGCCAGTTAACACACTGTGGTTATGGGGCGAGGGACGTTGTGATGAATCACCAGTCCCCAATATTGATCTTGCTGGAGATAATTTCTACAGCCGTAGTGTGGCGGAGTATGTTGGTCTCGAATATTTGTCGATCGATCAACTCAATGCAGATCATGCTTTGGTTTGTACGATAGATGCACTTGAAAAAAATAGTGTGGCGGGTGAGGCGAGTTTTAATGCAGCACTGAATGCGCTTGAATCCTCACTGGGCGCGCATTTATGGCAAAACTTAAAGCCTGATGCCTATCCGATAATATTGATATGGTGTGGCGGTAGTGGTGCGTTTCTGGTCAATTCATCCGTCAGAAAAAAATTCTGGTTAAAAGCGTGGCGCAAGCCTTATGCACTATCAGCACACTTACAAAACACTCAACCAGCAATGCCATGATTGAAAAGCCGGTTAAACTCTGGGTGGGTCATGCAGACAGATAAAGTTGTCCGTCGGTGTTTTGATCAACGGGTGGCCACCGGGCTGCATGATAAACCTCTGGCAGCACGCGTACTCGCAGGTCGCGGTTTGCAAGCGGCTTCTGAGACTGAATTAAAAACAACACAGTTACCGTTGCCAGATCAGTTGGCTGATTTTAATTTATCTGTCGGCCTACTAACTGAAGCCGTTACGGCGGGCCAAAAAATTCTTATCGTCGGTGACTATGATGCTGACGGCGCTACCAGTACAGCACTTGCAACACAGGTACTGCGTGAGGTCGGTGCAGAGGTAGACTACCTGGTGCCCAACCGCTTTGAATACGGTTACGGTCTATCGGCAGAGATTGTCACTGTTGCGCTGCAACGCAATCCCGATCTAATTCTCACCGTTGATAATGGCGTGGCGTCTAATGAAGGAGTACAGCGCGCTGTAGATGCTGGTGTGACAGTGGTAGTCACCGATCATCACTTGCCACCGGAGGTTTTGCCCTCAGCTCATGCAATCGTAAACCCGAACCGTACGGACTGTGATTTTCCGGCAAAGAATATTTGTGGTGTCGGAGTGATATTTTATGTGATGACAGGCTTGTGTCGAAAGTTGCAGCAAGCCGGGTGGTTTGAGCAACGCCAGCTTGCTGTGCCCAAAATGGCATCGTTTCTTGATTTGGTGGCACTGGGCACAGTAGCTGATGTGGTGCCGCTTGATCAGACTAATCGAATATTGGTTGATCAGGGCATCAGACGTATTCGCGCCGATGAAACCCGCCCTGGCATTCGTGCGCTTTTCGAAGTGGCGGGCCGCAAGCAGGTGTTGTGTCAAACTCAGGACTTTGGTTTTGCCATCGCACCTCGATTGAATGCAGCTGGCAGGTTAAAAGATATGTCAGTAGGAATTGAATGTTTGCTGGCAACCGATCAGGTAAGTGCTACCGATCTTGCTGCGGAACTGAATCGGATGAATGCGGAACGACGTTCGATTCAATCCGGTATGAACGATGAAGCTGAAGAGATGGTAGCAAGGCTACTCTGTCAGCTGGAAGGAGAGTTACCGGGTGCTATCACATTATATGAGCCGGACTGGCATGAAGGTGTGATAGGCATTGTCGCGGGCAGAATCAAAGAACGGTTTCACAGGCCGGTGTTTGTTTTTGCAAAAGCAGCTGATGGCACGCTCAAAGGATCCGGACGATCCATAGCCGGGGTGCATATTCGCGACGTACTCATGGATATAGTCGCCACCCAACCTGGCTTGTTAAAAAAATTCGGAGGTCACGCAATGGCTGCCGGTGTCAGTCTTGAACCCTGTGACTATGACGCGTTTGCAGAGGCGTTTGAATCCTGTGTCGTGGCAAAACTCAATGGCTGTCCGCCGACGCGTGAGTGGGTAACTGACGGCGAGCTTGCAGATGATGAGATCTGTATGGATAACGCTCGACTGATGCAGTTCCTGCAACCCTGGGGGCAGGAATTTCCTACGCCCACATTCGACGATATATTCCATATTGAATCGGTCAGAATTGTTGGCGGTAAACATAGCAAACTGCAGTTGCGCCGAGCCAGTGGTAAGCTTGCGTTAGAGGCTATCGCGTTCAACTGCCAGATTGATCGCAGTCAGAGCAAAGAATGGCGCGCAGTCTATCGACTTGATATCAACCATTTTCGCAATGTTGATTCTCTGCAGCTGGTGATTGACTACATCGTGCCAATCCAGAC
>CAZQKJ010000447.1:0-3587 GCA_964593315.1 uncultured Granulosicoccaceae bacterium | reverse complement strand
AAGACACCGGCACAAAAGGTAGAAAGTCGCCCGCGTCCGCCAGACTTTACATTAATGATCGACTGACCAATCATCGCGCAACCCGCCATGCCACCAATAAAACCCGTCGCCGTATTTGCGATCCCCTGGCCAATACACTCACGGTTCTTATCACTGCGTGTGTCGGTGAGCTCATCCACTATCGATGCCGTCATTAGCGATTCCAACAAGCCCACAGCCGCCACCGCCGCAGAGTAAGGCAGGATAATTTTTAGCGTTTCAAGTGTCAGAGGAATATCGGGCAATAGAAATATAGGAAGCGTAGAAGGTAACTCTCCCATATCACCAACGGTTCGCAGATCAAGTCCAAGTGCAATCGTTACGGCTGTCAACACGACAATGCAAACCAAAGGCGATGGCACAGCATTCGTCACCCTCGGCAATAGATAGATGATCGCAAGTCCCGCTGCAATCATTAAATAAGTCAGCGCCGGCACATTAATCAACTCTGGCAACTGCGCCATAAAGATCAATATTGCCAGCGCATTAACAAATCCGGTCATCACCGAACGCGAGACAAAGCGCATAACAAAACCAAGCTTAAGAAGCCCCGCCCCGATCTGCAGCAGCCCGGCCACCACCGTAGCCGCCAACAAGTACTGCAAGCCATGCTCTTTAACCAGAGTCACCATCAAAACTGCAGTAGCTGCCGTTGCTGCAGAGATCATCCCCGGCCTGCCACCGGTGATAGCCACTATCACAGCGATAGAGAAAGAAGCATACAATCCCACTTTCGGATCTACCCCTGCAATGATCGAAAAAGCAATCGCCTCAGGTATCAGTGCTAATGCCACCACCAGCCCTGCCAAAATATCGGCGCGTACATTACCAAACCACTCACGCTGCAGATCAACCAATAAATCAGATCTCACAGACTTTCTCCGCTACGGATAATGAATTGGTGGGGTTCACTGGCTGGAGCACGTAACCACTTGAAGCGGTTGTAGGAATAGTTTTCAAAATCAACGAGTTCTGTAGCTGCAGCAAGGCAACGGGCGAGTACAGGCCGTACGCCATGCTGTAATAAGGGGGTGTAAGCCTGCTCAAAAAACAGACTCACGGAACTCCCCAGTATAGCAGGCTACGCAATGTTTCCTGAATCTTTAAAGCAAACCCTGACCGTCTATTAATCAGCCGCCATTCTCGAGCCACCCACTGTCAACCCGTATTACAGGTGCTATGTACGCCAGATCAATTTACTGATTTATAGTAACAAGCGGAAACCAGATCTCTTTCCAGCGCTTGATCTTCTCAGGAGATGATAGTGTTCTGGGTGACGCTACCTGTGATGGTGCCAGAGAGTCTCTGCTTACAAGCGTTTTAGAGTTTAAACCTGCGTAGAGATTTGCATTGTCCGTGTAGGTCACGGCAACCATGACTCCACAGTTTCTACAGATCAACAGTCTCACCAGATTTGCACCTTGTCGGTACCAGGTTACTTCCCCAGAATTTCTTATTGTTATATCGATCTCCCCTTCCGGGTCAGAAATGTAGGCTGCACCATTTTTAACACAGAAATCACAATCGCAAGCTCTTGGAATGTAGCTGGATAATTCTCTCGTCAAGGTTGCATCCACAGATATGTTTCCGCAGTGGCAAGATGCTTTTTGTGTTTCCATATCACATGCCCTTTGTGTTAAGTGATACTCAGCTCAATAGCAATTCAGCTATTACACGATTTTCCTTAGACCGCGAGCATTCAATCTTGATCGCAAATTTCTCACCGTACTACTGCTATTCGATAACAACAATGCCTCTGAGTGCCTGACTCTGTTAGCTCACAAATCAGAACAGATGATAGCGCCTCATGAAACCAGCACGTTGAACACGCCCGCAGCCTGACGCTTCAGATCGATACGGATCGAATCCTACATCTGGTGCAACTTTATCACTCAATCCTCACATACGAGCACTCTAACTAACTTACACCACAGTGGTTACCCGCTAACGGCAAACCGCTCGGGGCCAAAAAGAATGGTTAGCTTGTACTCCACAGGGGAATCTACTGAGGCGACACAACAGGCACTCTGCTGATCTGAACGTCCATTCAACCGTATAGTCGTAACTGCGCCAAAACAATATTAACCCCCTGGCAAGTGTGTGATATAAGTCTCAATTTTCTACAACAGTACCACTTTTGCATACAATTATCCCCCATAGGGGTGACGATATCGGAACCTAAAAGATGTATCGTGCACTCAGAGTTTGCGGTGGGAACTGTTGTTGTGTTTCATAGACTCTGTAGTTGTATTTGGTGTCGTGATCCAGGTGCTCGCCGCTAACTCTAACTCTACGCCATAAAACGCGGGCAAAGGTAGCATTTCATACAGAAGCCATGTTCTGCGTAGTAAGCCATTAGTATATTCCTCAGACATAAACTGAAAATCCATGCAGTCTCCCTCCGAGTTACTAACCAATATAGTAAATATTGGCTCTTGAAAGCTCAGCCAATCTATTCGGATCTACCGCCACAATAATGCGCCTTCGTTTAATACAAGATATGTATACCCTACCTCTATAACAATCTTACGTAACGCAATCACTGCACAAGCTGATTAATGGGAATATCCACTGATTCATAGACCACGATGGATAAAAACCATAGATCAATACGACACTACAACCAATAGAAAGATAGATTAACTCCCGTACTCTACGAACCGTCCGTTCACATACACTATTATTGTCTTGTAACGGATCTGCACGCAGTACAAAAGTAATCGGAACCACTTTAACTCTGTGATAGCAGTCACATTCTTCACCGTAATACAACCAAAGGACGAAGCTATCCCCCAAATGGGTGAAGATAAATAAATCTGAAAGATGTACTGTGGATTCAGAGTTTGCGGTGGGAACTGTCGTTGTGTTTCATTGACTCTGTAGATGTATCTGGTGTCGTGATCCAGGTGCCCGCCGCTGACTCTACCTTTACACCTCACTGAGCGGGACTTTTTCCGCGCCGGATAAGCAGTAAGATAGCCTATCAAATGCGCAAGATGCTTTAGCCTGTCACTTGGTTGGATAGTAATTTAAAGAGAATACGCGAACGATAAAGCAACAGTTGTTCTGTAAATTCGGAAATTCATATTCGTCGTTTAGAACTACTTACTCGTAGTCAGATAGATCCTACCGGTCTCCCAGCCTTCTGACACTTCCATCAGCACAGCGCTTACCAATCTAAGGCAAGACTCAGCGTTGGGGAATAAAGTCGCCACACGAGTGCGGCGTTTGATTTCTTTGTTCTGTCGCTCCAGCATGTTCGTGGTGCGCAACAGTCGGCGATGACTTTGCTGCAACTTCATCACTGCGAGTCCTTCGGGCAAATTGTTCTCAGCCCATTCTGCCAGTTTTGGTGCCGTCTCCTCATATCGGGCGATGAACTGTTTTAGTGCAATGTTTGCCGTGTCCAGATCGCGCGCTTGAAATATGCTGCGGATATCATTGGCCACAGCCACTTTCATCGATTGCTGTGGCACGTAAGTCTGTGCGTTTTGTTGTAGGTGAAACCGACAGCGCTGCCATGGTACTGCAAGATAAACAGCACGTCT
>CAZQKJ010000446.1:0-3587 GCA_964593315.1 uncultured Granulosicoccaceae bacterium | reverse complement strand
GGGTATCCCCGCCGGACACCATATAATGGCGAGGCAGGGGTAAGTCCTGTCAAACATCTTGATTCGAGGAAGTTTCATGCCAACCTCTGTCATCAGTAACTCCGTCTAATTACGCAATCCTGGGAAAGAACGGACGGTAGTTTTCAAGAGATATTAGTGCTTGTGTGGCTGATTTTAGCGTCATACTGATTGCTGTCAGCCATGAACCTTGTGCCCGGTGGTAAAGATACGGATGCTTGTTCTGCTAATTTGCGTCGTCTTCTTCCAATCGTAAGCAATAGCGAAAATTAACAGGTGTTGCCCCAATGGCAAAAACCATCTAAAGTTATTCTAAATCAAGCACTTGAGCTTCCGGCTAATGAAAGAGCCGTTTTAGCTGAGCAACTGCTAATGAGCTTAGATCTCGCAGATTCAAAAAATGATGAAATGTGGGCGTCCGAAGAAGGTATCAAGCAGCCAGTCACCACGCGGCTCTAAAGGCATTGTCTGTAAATATAACTTTGGTGATCTGAACATGAAACAGCTACTTACAATATTATTGGTGTTCTTCTCGTCAACTGTAACGGCAGAATGGATTGAGTATTCGACCAAGTCGAACGGTGATGTGTTTTTGTTCGACAGTGAGCGAGTCGAAAAGAATGGAAATGAGATAACCATTTGGACTCGGGTTAGATTTAAAACTTCAATCATGGCAGCGTCGAGCTACCAGAGTTTGATAAAAATAGATTGTTCAGAGAATTCAGTAATTGAAGTACAAAGTACTTTTTATACAGACAGAGACTGGATAAAACCGGCTATGGCAACTAACACAAATGAAAAACCGAAAACGGCAATAAAGCAAAATTCAGAAACCCAGCAGCTTGCTGATATTTTGTGTACTGAATAAAACAACCCTTGATCTGTCCAAAGAAGCTCGCGCTACTGTCGTAGCGCGAGCAATAATTGCCGCTTTATTTACTTAGTTTATTGGGGTTGCGGAGATTTGAAATATAAAACCGTCATCTGTAGCAGCGTACAATGCACTATCCGGTCCCATGACCAGACCACGATATCTGGTTGTAATTCCGGTGGGCATTATGATTGCGCCTTTTACTGACAGTCCGTCATCGGCCAGATCATAAACGTCAATGCGTGATCCAGGCGGGGTGTTGCCGAAACCAATCCCCATAATACCTGCGGCCAGACGCCCTTCATAGATACCCCAATTTTCACCGGTAAGGAATGCGGCAGAGCCGGTACCTTGCGAGAAGCCATGATTGTTCCATGAAGGTGGCATTAGATCTTCAAAACGCGTATCACTCATAGGTGTATAGGCTGCGCGAATGGCAGGATCCATAGCATCCATTTGATTGGGCTCATAACCGCAGTATTCGTCAGGACACTCGCCTCTGCCGCCAACGTTTTGGGCTGGATCCCAACCTGCATTACCGCCATTGACCAATGCAGTGATCTCATCACTGTGCCATGGTCCGTGCTCTGCAGTGAAAGCTCTGCCATCACTTGGACGGAACGCTATACCCTGTACGTTTCTATGTCCGTAAGTGTAGATTCGCTTATCAAAACCTGCAGGAGGATTGTTGTCAGGATGAGCCTTACCGTCACCGTCTATCCTAAGCACTTTGCCACAGAGCAGTTGACCATCCTGAGGACAAACACCCCTGTGTCGGTCACCACCCGTTACCCAAAGATATCCATCTGGTCCAATACGCAGCCTGCCGCCATTGTGTGCACCGGGTCCACCGAATGGCTGATCTGACTCGAACGGCTTGTATTGGATATCGGTGACAATGTCTGTGCGATCAGAAACGCTTTTAAGGTCATCACTGACCTTAAATTTCATCACGATGTTGCCGTCACACTTCTCAAAGTTGGTTTTACAGCCGTCGCCATAGTACTTAGTGGAAGAGGAATAGAGGTATAGCGTACGATTGTCCGCGAAGTTCGCATCAGCAACCACACCTAATACACCTGCCTGTCCGTCACAGAAGAGATCATCGCCTGAGTCAGAAAAGCCGCTTGAGCCCTTCACCCCGTAAAGTTTATTTACGTCACCTGAAGTTTCTCTTACCGAGAGACCATTGCACTTCTCGGTGAAAAACATTGTCCCGTCCGGCAGGAAAGCCATATCCCAGGGATTCTCAAGGCCGGTCATAAACTCTGTTGTTTTAATCATAGGGACAGCCATTCTCTCCCCATGTCCAGCTGCATTGGCACCAGTAACTATTCCAATCATCGCGACAACAGACACGACAACATTGGACGTAGTCTTCCTATAGTTAATCATTTCTTTCCTCCAGAAATACTTATTGAACTACATTAAGGTTTTGCCTCTTTCAAATACGCCGCCAAATTTGCGATTTCCTCATCTGTTAATGGCTTTGCCATCATGATCATCAAAGATGAATTGGGCCCTATCTTGATTCCGTCCCTGTATTTTTCTAACTTTGATGTTGTATACGAAATCTCTTGTCCAGATACTTTTGGATAACTGGCAACCCCTTTACCTGCAGCCCCATGACAGTTAATGCAGGACTTTTTGTACCGCTCTTCTCCTGCCTCAATATTACCTGCCAATACGTCTTCAGTTGCTGGTGCATTATCTTCTTCCGTTGATGTTTCACCACTAATAGCGTAGCCGAAAGAGGCTAGAAGAGATAAGAGAAGGACAGTTCGAGGTGATCTGGATATCATGATTTGGAGCCGTAACAGAAGCATTCCGCGATAATGACGAATCGACAGTCTATATATTCGCTGGCAGTAATGTCAAAGAAATTCAAACTAAGTAAGATTGAGCGGCAATGCCTGCCTACAGGGTGCGGAAACACGAACGATTTATAAGCTTAACCGGAGCTAATCCCGTAGTTTATGGGGGTAGTTCGCTAAGACCTGCGCATTTACACGGAAGGCGGGACTCAGTTAAATTTGTGTGTCAAGCTTACCAACGCTTTCAGAAGTTGGGTTCAAAATGCGACATTACAAAGTAAAGTAAGGTGCGGATATTTTCATTAATAGTTTTTGCATCATCGTATCTGATCCAGAATCAGGCTGGTGCAGGTGATATCGGCTGGTTTTCCCAGCGCATATTTTATTAATGCACACAGATAGATGCGCGATGCCAGTCGGTGCTCATGGTTGAGTAGGCATCTTCAGGCAGGGTAATCCGGAAACCCTTATCGGCGCCAGTGCATGCGCGTGTTCAACACTCATTTTGGTCCATGCGCGGTAGTTGGTTATTGTGTTGATGTTTGCGTGGTGTATCTTGCTTTCATGCCGCGATGTTTCCCAAGCGCTCATAGACAACTTTTATCGACTAGTCATAGTCGCTGGCGTCAGGTTGGTTTAAGGCCAGTGGCTGGTTAACACTACAGGTGTCGCGAACTAATGGTTACTCGCCTTTTAGCTTTAGAGCAAAGGGCTGTATTGGGCAAGCTGCGGGTCGCTCATCTCGGATACATCACTGGAAACGTAAAGAGAGATGCCGACACGGGTAGAGTTAAGGGGGCCACAGCAAATATTTGACCTGAGTCTAAATTACGTTCTGACCGATCCGGAGATGGTGTGAAGCATCTTTCACACGTGATAGGGGC
>CAZQKJ010000445.1:0-3590 GCA_964593315.1 uncultured Granulosicoccaceae bacterium | reverse complement strand
GCATACTCCCACTCGGATTCACTCGGCAGCCGAAACGAACGTCCGGTTTTTCCACTCAGCCACTCGGCATAGGCAATTGAATCGAACCAGCTAACGTTGGTTACAGGCAGATTGCTTTTCTCCGGCGCATACTGCGGCGCCGGTCTGCCAGTTTCTGTTGCGAACACCTGATACTGTTCCAGTGTTACTTCATGCTTTGACATACTGAACGCCGCTACCTGTACATGATGAACCGGTTGCTCATCCGCAGCGCCATCATCGCTGCCCATTAAAAAATTTCCAGCGGGGATGGCCACCATAACGGGCACGATAAGCTGAGCATCTTCCGTGGCATTATCAGTTTCTACCTGTGACGGTTTCTGCAACTGGCCATCCGCCTGATTACTGTCATCACTTGCTGCCTTATTGGCCGCCAGATCGGCTGGCAGGTCGTTTGGCAGATAGGCCGTCAGCGACGACTCTTCTGTTTTTTGTTTGGTATCTCGCTCTCTCACAGCCGTGGCAATAGCGCTTCGCAATTGTGATTGCCGCGGAACATTTGGATCGTACTTAAGCGCACTCAACAAGCGCATACTCGCAAGCTCAAGATCACCACGTTTGACCGATTGCCTGCCCATCCTGACCATGATGCGCGCGATATACTTTGTGCCGTTTATGGAGTAGTCGTGTTGAGGATGAATTTCTTTAAGACGAAGAATTTTTGAATAGGCGTTATCATTTTGCGGCCGGGTCAATCGACGACGCTTCAGGTTGCGTGTAATCCCGTCTACAAGCGTTGCCTGCTCTTCTGTAAAAGTATCCGTAGTCCCTTCGACACTAACGTCAGTTGAACCATTGACCTGGCTATCCGAATGTTCAACGGAAGTTACACCCGACTCCTGCAAACAAACCTCGACTCCCGCTTCGCAATCTGCAAAGCTCAATCCCGACCAAATTAATAGAAAAAAACCAAGTAAAGATGTAACCGATGTTCGGAACAAGACTGTCATTCAATCTACCCGTAGCGAAATAGTAACTGACGGGAGCCCCGCTCAGACGGCAGAAATTGTATCGTCTAAATCGGCCATTTGCGAGCCAACAAACCATCGATTTTATTACAAAATTAAGCGTACCTAAAATGTAACAACTCGTTATGATTTCGATCTTGAATTAGACAAACAATTTTGAATTTTCCGGCAGCCTTAAGTGATCACTTTCCAGTTTCCGGGTTTTGCTTGCGCCGTCCAGCTGGTGTAATCCGGCAGGGTTTATCTGACTGGGCCAACGTTATCCGGCCATTGTTATCCGGCCATTGTTACCCAGTAATAACAGTCGTTGGTTTTGGTGGAGCTGGCTTCGGCTTCACTTTTACACCCAGTCTTTCAAGTTCACGCTCCAGCGCTTCAACATCCCAGGAAGCCAGATAATATCGCACCGGCATGGTCACTCTGATTTTACCTGCACCAAGAGGTGAGTTTATCCAATAGGTTGTCAACCGATCAACTACCACAACATTAGGATAATCATCAGGAACAGACTGCGTAAAGGCTACACGTAAAGTATGATCGTGTTTTCTTATTAAGAACCTGGTTGATACTTTAGAAAACGCTTCACTTCCACGAGCAAAATAAACGCCAGTACCCGGTGTAACTTCATGCGCTGGAATAATCTCACTGTATTGTATAACGCGACCATGAGCACCAGCATTAACGGAAAACATCAACGCAAGCAGAAAAGCAGCAGCCACTCTGAATAGTTTCATTGCTTTTCTCCTTTTTCCCGTGCTTTTGCACTGGCCCCGGACTTCGCTACAGGTTTCTTACGTGTGGTGTTTTTCTTGACTGCCACTTTCTTCTTTTTTCGGACAGGCCCGGGCGTGACAGAAGATGTCGACTTCACTGCAACAGGTCCGATTATATCGTTGATGCGGGTTACCAGATGCGTCTCGGCAAACTGCACCAATCGTTCACTGCGACAGATACTATATTCCATCGAGTTGCCCATGTGCCTCTCGCTGTAATCGAACAAGCCATAGTGGTCTCCAACTATCGGCAATGTGCGATTTAAAATTCTCTTTCGGGCATTACCACGCTGATCCGCATTAGCGCCAACCCCGACCATGGCATCGACGAGCCCTCCAGCACTGTAGTGCTCCTGATTTAGAAGACACAACAAAGCGATCAGAAAGGTTTCTGATTCAAGTAATATTGCGCGGTATTTTTTCTCATCCTTCTCGGAGGAAAGCGGCTTTATCCCTACCTCGCCGTATAGAAAATCCTCAATACCTGTCCACAAGGTGAACATCAAGGCCAGTTTGCCAATCTCGGTAACACCGTTAAAAGCCGGTATAATCGGCTTCTCCTCGTACACACCCCAGCCAGGGTTCACGCCATGCTCTGCGGTGAACGGAGCGACATTCTTTTTATCCGACGATTTATGTGAAACACCTTCTTGCATTGCTTGCTCGTATGCTACGGCTATGGATCGAATATAGAGTCTAAACCAGGAATTACAATCATCTGGTCAGGGTAATTTTTACCCTGTGATACTGACGCAGATTTTTGTAGCACCAGCCTTACATAAATCTTAAAAAATGTTAACCCGGCACTGCCATTCAACCCACCACTGTGTGAAATTCAGCTGATGTACAGGCAAGCGTAAGCCTGCCTGTACCCTATACACATTGGACTGTGTGCAGCAACGCTAGTTCAGCATCTCTGTGGTTCAGCGCCGCTCTAATTAAGCGCTAACCATGTTAGACCCCAAACTAGTTCAGCGTAAGCGCAGAGTACAGTGATGAGTTGTCTCGCTGCACCAACACTGCCAGCGGTTCACCAGATGGCGCGCTATTCACTAACTCACTTAACTGTGCAACAGTCTTAACTTCGATCTGATTAAAAGAGACCAGGATATCTCCCTCAAGAATACCGGCATTTGCGGCCACGCTATCGGCTTCTACTCTTTGCACAACAACTCCTGTATCACCGAACCTTTGACGCTGAGCATCATTGAGTTCCGCTACAACCACGCCAAGCCGGGAGTCTGATGACTCTTCAGGTGTACTAGTTTTGACAACAGGTGTCGCCGTGTTGTCTTCAAGCTTTGCGATTGTCACAGGCAAAGTTATAAGCTCACCTTTGCGTAATACTTCCATCTGTACTGAATCACCCACAGGAATTAATCCTACTAAAGGCGGAAGGTTTGAAGATTTATCGATCTCGGTACCATTAAAAGAAAGTATAATATCGCCGCGCCGGACACCAGCACTGGCTGCCGGACTATCGCTTGTGACATTTGAAACCAGCGCACCGGAAGGTCTGTCAAGTCCAAACGATTCTGCCAGCTGCTGATCAACACCTTGTATCAATACACCCAGCCAGCCACGACTTACCGTGCCGGTATCTCTAAGTTGCGCCACTACCGATTTCACCATGTCTACCGGAATGGCAAAAGACAGTCCCTGGTAGCCACCGGAGCGCGAATATATTTGAGCATTGACACCAATAACCTCTCCATCTGCATTAAACAACGGCCCACCAGAATTACCCGGATTTACCGCTGCATCTGTTTGTATAAAAGGCACGTAGTTTTCATCCGGCAGGCTTCTGGAT
>CAZQKJ010000444.1:0-3594 GCA_964593315.1 uncultured Granulosicoccaceae bacterium | reverse complement strand
ATTGCCGACTGTTTCCACTCTATAAGCTTTAAGATGGTTAAGCCTGTTTTTCAGCGCTTAGGCTATACGGACACGGTTTGTACTTACCTGACAGCACTTTGTACTCATAGTGTAGTGCTTGCACCAGTGCTGCGATCACAGCTTGACGCTTCGCAAAGGGATTTGTTGCGGGTCCGACACCTGCCGCAAGGCGCACCCAGTTCACCTGCATTAGTTAATGCAGTATTGTATCGACTGGATTTGAGATTGGCAGGTTTAGCGCAACGCTTGCAGTTAGACTACTCTCGTTATGCTGACGATATTGTGATGTCCGGCGACACACCTCGGGATTGGAGATTTCTTGAACCGGTGATTGGTGGTATTTGCCTGGACGAAGGCGTGAGTCTTAACCACAGAAAAACACGCATCAGAAAACCGTATCAGAAGCAACGGGTAACGGGAATTGTAGTCAACACTAAAGTCAATGTAGATCGAAAATACTACGATACCCTCAAAGCTATACTAACAAACTGTACGAGATACGGGTTGGACAATCAGAATCGTCACGGACATCCGAATTTTCGAGCCCACTTAATGGGTCGGATTCAGTATGTAAAATCACTTAATCACCGAAGAGGGGTCAGACTGGAGAAAATCTATCACAACATAGAATAGTCTCGTAAAGGCAGACCGACTGGCTTTAAGGACTCTCAGGTTCCTTCCATACGAATGCCACTGCATCGGGCCGGATAATTCTTACCCCCTTTTCTACATGAAGGCGAACAATACGAATAATCTTGTGGATGCCTGAGGGCGAGAAGGTCTTGATCACTCTCGTTGCAAGTGCCGTGTGATTAAGCAGCAAAAAAATTTGTTGCAGGAGTCTGGCGAGTTTTTCTTCAAGCATTAATTAAATCTGGAATTTTCAGGGCAGCTGCATATCGGATGGGTGAGGGTGGCATGCAGGAGTTCTGGTGCTTTGGCGGCTTGTGTTGCTGTTGAACAGCATTATACGTATCACTTGACACACCTTGCAGAGTTATGACCGTGGTCATTGGTTAAACCGCGCAGCAATAATTGTTAAAATTAGATTTCCGTTACTCATTTGTATTACTTATTATTGCGCTATGAACTTTGATCAATTGGCGATATTCCTGATTCTCGCCACTACAATGGCATTATTCATATGGAATCACTGGCGCTATGACGTAGTGGCAGGGTTTGCATTGATGGCATGTTTGTATACCGGTATTGTCCCCTTTGAACATGCTTTTAGTGGTTTCTCGCACCCTGCTGTAATCACTGTTGCCAGTGTGTTGGTAATCAGTCAGGCGCTACAGTCCTCAGGTGTGGTGGGGTTGTTTCTGCGATACCTGGGTTTATTCCGCGCCCGTGCTGTGACGCAGCTTGCTGCGAACTGCGGTACCACCGCTTTTTTGTCAGCATTTATGAACAATATCGGTGCGCTAGCGCTGATGCTGCCGATCACTATCCGTGATGCGCGCAAATCCAAACGCCCGGCCTCATCGATACTAATGCCGTTATCGTTTGCCAGTTTACTGGGTGGGCTGGTGACACTGATTGGAACGCCGCCTAATATCATTATTGCAACCTTTCGGGCCGAGCACACCGGTGAGGCATTTGCGATGTTTGATTTTACCCCGGTAGGTTTGGTGGTGGCACTGGCTGGATTGTTGTTTCTGGTCCTGGTGAGTCGGTACTTGTTGCCAGATCGAACCGCAAATGATAGTGAAAACCAGTTTCAGATAGCTAAGTATCTGACAGAAATATCGATACCCGATACATCGCAGCTGGTGGATAAAACGGTTCGTGAGCTTGAGCTAATGTGTGAAAGCGAGGCGACTGTCATTGCAATAATCAGAGATAGCAAGAGGCGATTGGCACCGAGTGCGAGCGAGCCAATTCGCGCTGGTGATGTGCTGATAATACAGGGTGAAAGCGACGCCTTGCAGCCACTGTTTGAAGATACTTCTCTGGTGCATGCGGGGGCTGAGATAACCGATAAGCTGTGGCGAGGCTCGCCGGATGTGAGCATTATCGAAGCGGTGGTCATGCCGAACTCTATGATCGACGGTATAGCCATGCGATCACTCAATATGCATGAGCGTTACGGCGTGAACCTGTTAGCGGTGGCGCGCGATAGTCATCCATCGCGGGCGAGATTGCAGCATGTGCGATTTAAAACCGGTGATGTACTGCTGTTGCAAGGTGAAAGACCGGCACTGGCGGAAATGTGTGCCAATCTGGGTTGCCTTGCCATAAAAAACCGGGGATTGGAGATTACGCCCAAGCGCTCCGCATTATTGACGCCTGCTGTATTTGCGCTCGGTATTCTTGCCACGGCTTTCGGGTTGGTGCCGGTGCAAATAGCTTTCACAACGGTGGTAGGGGTTTTGGTTTTACTTAAGGCTGTGTCGCTGCGCGAGGCCTATCGGAGTATTGAGTGGCCGGTTATTGTGTTACTGGGTTTTTTGATACCGGTTGGCGAGTCATTGCAGACCACCGGAGCCACTGAACAGATTGCCAACTTTCTGGTGTTGGTGGCGGAAGATATTCCGCTGTGGGCGTTGTTAGCCTTAGTCATGGTGACATCAATGGGTCTGTCTGATCTGGTTCACAATACACCCACCGCTATTTTGATGGCGCCGGTTGCCCTGAGTCTTGCCAATACTTTTGGCCTACCTGCAGATGCGCTCCTTATGGCAGTGGCCATTGGGGCGGCATCACCGTACTTGACTCCAGTGGGGCATCAATCGAATACTTTGGTACTCGGGCCCGGAGGGTACAATTTTAGTGACTACTGGAGGCTCGGGTTGCCATTAGATATAGTGATTGTGTTGGTCGGCGTACCCATGATCATGCTGGTGTGGGGGTGATTTGGTCTGCCAGATTGGGTCTGCCGGGCATCTCCATATTTTTACTGATTTTGGTTCCAGCCTGAAGTCATAAAATCAAACTTCTCCTTCTGTTGGATATTCTTCCATCGTGACAGATTCAATATTGTAGAAGCTGTTCTAAAAAAGAGAGAAGCAGTCGAGGATTAGCTCAAGAAACAGGTCTTGTCGCCGATGATTGCCGGTATGCATTCAATGGTGTTGCACACGAGTGTCTGATGCTCCGTGCAAAGCGCTGTACTTCATTGATATTCCCAGAGTTAATCATTGTGAGGTTCCGTTAAATGCGGCAGAGCAATCCAGACCCACGGTCTATTCGTCAGTCACTAAAAGCGCTTGTTTTGAGTGTTCTTTGTTTGAATCCTGTGTGGGCGGACGATACAGAAATATTCTTTGGCATTGGCACTCGTCAGGAAGCACAGGCTAATATTTTGCTGGTTCTGGATGCGTCTGAATCGATGAATCAAACAGATAATGGTCCAACATCGCGACTTGAACGCATGAATACAGCGATGGCGGCGGTTATAAACTCCACCAGCAACGTTAATATGGGGGTCATTCGATTCAGTAATAAAGACAGTGGTGGAAGGGTAATCTACCCGGTGCGCGACATTGAAGCGAGAATATGTGGTGGCGTACCCTGTGGTCTGGAAAATGAAGATGCTGCGGGCGGTGAGAACACCGTCAGGCAAGAAATTAT
>CAZQKJ010000443.1:0-3599 GCA_964593315.1 uncultured Granulosicoccaceae bacterium | reverse complement strand
CGGCATGGTCATGATCGGTGCCGCCCTGCTCTGGGTTGGCTGGTTCGGTTTCAACGGTGGCTCGCAGCTCGCAGCCGATGGTGGTGCTGCAATGGCGTTGACAGTCACTCACATATCTGCGGCAGCGGCATCCCTTACCTGGACACTGTGGGAGAAGATCAGACACGGCAAGGCAACACTGGTTGGCATGGTTACCGGTACCATTGCCGGACTCGCATCTATCACCCCGGCATCCGGTTCAGTTGATCCGGTACAGGCACTTATAATCGGCGCCATCGCTGGTGTCCTTTGCCAGGTACTCTGTGGTGTTGTGAAAAATCTGATGAAAATCGACGATACGCTGGACGTATTTGCCGTTCACGGCGCTGGTGGCATGTTCGGTATTATGATGCTGGTAGTGTTTGGTCATGCCGGAGCTACCGAGCAGCTGGGCGGCCTCGCTGTGGTAGGTGCGTTCACGATTGTTATGACCATCATTATTGTTGTCATCACAAGACTGATTACACCATTGCGTATCGACGAAGAAGATGAAGCAATGGGTCTTGATTTGACCAAACACGGCGAACGCGCCTACGACATGTCTTCCTAGACTTACCAGCTACTTTGTTTGTCGGGGAACTAATCTCCCCGACATTGCCTGACAATGACTGACCAAACAGTCGTGGCGAGTGGTACATAACAGTTGCTTTCAGTCCCTAGAGTTAGAGTACTTATGTTTGTCACTCTACCCATTCTCCATTAATATTGATGGCCTTACATTCCGAACCGTACTTAGTATATCTCCAACTTTCGTGACACTTGCTTATCGCAATCTCGATTTGTTGCTCAACTGTTCCCGTACCTCGTCCCGCGCTGTAGTACCAATTCCCAAGCGGCCCTTGTACATAAACTTTCGGGCTGGGCGCAGCCTCGTATTTCGGATAGTGTTCGCGTGCCGATGCACTGAGTAGCCCTTCCACACCAGTAACATTGGTTGGTAGTAGAGGTTTGCCTTCAAAGTAGTCCACCCATTCACCGTCAACGCTGACAATCAGACACTGGTTGTTGTCCATGTCTTTTTGTTTTATCTTTTTGTCTTTGAATTTTTTCTCAACACCCTGTCTACAAAATTCCGTAGCCAGACTGGCTGCGATTTCTGGTGTTGCTGCACCTTGTGCATAAATACGATGTTTACTACCAAACTTTGCATAGGCACTATGACTTTTTGCACTCTTGTATTTAGTAAAGTGTTTTTCGTTGTAACCCCGAAACGGACCGTGGCCGCACTTTTCACCCCATAATCGCGACTTTTCATAGTCTAACGGTAGCTCCGGTACGAACCCCGCCATGGTTGAGGGACCGCTTGCCTTCTCATGAGCATAACCGTAAGCCAACAGGCACTCAGAGGTGCCATGTCCCATTTCAGCAGCCTTTAAAGTATATTCTCCTGTACGCTCAGGCTCGGTTTTGGAGACTAATCCTGCAAGATGGTAGTAAGCAATGTGCGCCTTTTCTGGTTTTGATTCTATCACTGCAAACAGGCACTCTTCAGAGGCTATGGCAAGGCAATCAAACGGTTCAACCTCAACATTGCCGCTCTTAACCAGCTCTGCATATTTTTCAGCACTACGAGTGGTGTCACCGAACATAAGGGCCATGGTGAACAGATCTTTGGCTTCCTCATACTTTTCATCGTTAAGTTGCAACACACCATGCAGGTAGATTGCATCCAGCTTTTGAGGTGTTTCATTGTCTAAAATATCTTTGTATATAGCTTCCAGACAGGCCACGTCTTTTAGACTGAAACAATCGTCCGGATTACTGGCTTGAGCGTTAGAATATCCTGGAAGCGCAAAAAGCGCACACATCAGTAAAGCGAAAGTTGACTTGCAGTGCATTGGTTTCTCCGGCTGAAAAGGTGTAGATCCTGTGCTGTTGTGACACAGCATACAAATAGAGTAAACCCCGATCTGTGAGATTGTTTCTGTTGCGTGAGAAATAGTTGCGCGTCCTGTAGAAATCCGGCGAAATCCCATCGAACATGGTGTATTACAAGACTCGGGTCGCTCATAACGAGCTGTTTCGTATTCATTTTATACAGCTGGCCCATGTATCAAAGGATTCAAATTTCGGAATGCTTACGAAGATGCCAAAAGAGACGATTGATTCCTGGTTAATACCATTAGTACACAGACGACCAGCAACAAAACAACCGTACCCATCAGAAGTGCGAAGTCTTCCATTTTCACCAACGAGTAGAGCAAGGCGTATAGTCCAAATAACTTCACAGCAACAAATAATCCTCGCAGTGCGCTGTGTAGAACACTGCCAGTGTATACACTGATCATTGTGGTACAGGTGAAAGTTGCTGCAGCATAAGCCTTGTAGAATTCGATATGCTCTGACACTGACAATAAAACCAGATAAAAAAGGCTCAATGAAACACCGATGAGCCCGAACTGAATGAATTGAATGCGCTTGCCGATAGACAGTTCAAATATAAACAGGGTTAAAAATGTAAGTCCGATAAATAGAATGCCGTACTTTGTGGCTTTGGTGATACGACTGTATAGAGAGTTGGGCTCAAACATGCGAACGCCCGCCGTCAATTCAAACAGATCTGGCTGCCGATCCACCCAGTGTTGCGGATAGTTTCGTGCCAGATGTGAAATATCCCAGGAGGCGTGAAAACCCTCGTCAGTGATTGTACGTTCGGTCGGAAGTGTCGCGCCCTGAAAGCTCGGGTGTGGCCAGCTTGACTCAACGGAGACACGTGTGCGTTCGCCATGGGATGTGAAATAAAATCCGCCCGAACCCTTTACGCTTAGACGCAGTGACAGCTGATGCACACCAGGTTTATCAAGCCTTATTTTTTCGCCTGCTTTGATCTTTGCAGAGTTACTGCGTGGCAGCTTTGCATGGAATCCGGAAGGCAAAGACTTTAATTGTGTACCAGGTGACAAATTTGCCTGCTGACCGTTCCAGGTAAAATCCTCTACCGAATTAATTGCACGAGTATCACTGATACCGACACTGATAAAAGCTCTATTCCAGTGTATCCCGGTTATATTCTCTGCCAACGTATCGAAGGCGGGTAAATCAAAGCTGGCGTCTACATCCACATTCGCCTGAAACACAATCGATTTGAATATACTACGAGTGCGGAACTCTTCTGCAAGGCTTGTGCGTAACTGTAAATCCGCAGGCAGAAAATGAGCTTGACGCTGTTTCTCAATGGTTTTCTTATGTTCTGAGGCTTTTCCATCCTTGCCTTTGATAGTCTGGGTGACGGTGACTTGTTGGGTAAAAGGAACTGTCAATACCGGGCCAGCAATGGTCTGTTCGTTACCCCAGGTGCTTGCGATCTCATTAATAACACCCTGATAGCGATATCCTCTTTCACTGACGACCGAGCTGACCATGCCTAACGGGATCAACATAATCATCGCAAGCGCTGCTGTCAGACCGGCACGAAGTGAAACTGACCCGGTCATCTGATTTAATGTTGTGAATAAGGAAGATGACTCTTGGGGGTCGTTTGTGTCAGGCGCGTCCGAACCGGGTTTATCGCTCATAATCCCTGTCTCGCGGTGGTCTGAATGGATAGTTCTAAACTGATA
>CAZQKJ010000442.1:0-3604 GCA_964593315.1 uncultured Granulosicoccaceae bacterium | reverse complement strand
GATCGTTAGGCAAGGAGTTCATATGTGAGAGTTTGTGCATAGCCATCCCCTAGAGTCGAACTCTGTTGCGAAGCTGAATAGTGGTGTTAAATGCCGCGCGCAGTCTTTTATCACCTTCGTGAGTGAAGTCTGCATTGATATCACCGGGTGGTCCGATTGTCGTGCCTGCAACGTTGTATGTGCGAGTATCATTGTCAGACGCTGAAAAGTCTGCCGTGGCTATCAGTATTCCAATTTGTACCGCTACCACATTAGCGAAATCAGTAACATTGTTGGCTGTGACATAGCGAATAGATCCGCCGTCTGCAAGTTCATCGCCAACCACCTCACCATAGAGTATTTGTATATTTTCAACCCCCTCGATTAACTCGGTAGGGTTGCCGATCAGGGCTGTACTGGTGTCTAACGCATACAGTGAAAAGATCGTATCGCCACCAGGTGTTGAACGAGGACTGGGTCCAACAAAGAAAGCACTGGCTTCAAAGCGCATTATGCGAGTCGGTACATCATTAAGTAATCCCGCTTCACCAAAGGTGGCGCTGAGTGTGGCTGACGAGTTTACACCTGCGCCATAAGCTATTTGAGTTGCACCCGCGTTGTCGTTCACCGCAGAAGCTCGAAATACTGTTGCGTTATTGCAGTCAGAGATTATCATCAAATCCCCCGGAATCACCTGATCGGGATTGGATGCAAGAGTAATAGAACCATCACTCGGACTTGACATGGCGGTGCTTAAAGCCGCTGCACGTCCACTTGCAAATTGCGGGTAAATGACATCTGTATTCGGTCTGACGTTGCCGTCAAGATTTGCCAGGGTGGCAGGGCGCGGTGGCGCGAATCCGTTGCCAAACTCTGAACCCCAGAGTGCTGTGGCTGGCAGGTTGATGTTGGGCTCTTGTGCTGCGATAACAGTCGGGCTGGGTTTAGATGCTGAACGGCAGCCTTCGAAGCCTGCCATACGGACACTGTTGGATAGAATGTCCAGCGCTACTCTGCCGCTGTCCTGAAGTCGTGCCATACCACTGGACATTGAAGACGAAGCGCTGTTGCTGGTGAGAATGGTGACTGCCCCGCCCAGAATGATTAGACCGATAACCGATGCTATCATCAGCTCTATTAGTGACAAACCAGCTTGTTTGCCCGGCAAGCGTTGTAGTGTTTTCATGGTATTAATCGGTTTCATTGATAAATCGCACGCGCGTAGGTTTGCTACCTGACGGTGTCAAAGAGTAAGTTATGATCGGTTGATGACAACGTCGATCTCTACGTTTCGGTTTTCTTCTGTGCCCTGAATCAGGTCGTTCCATTCAATCCTGACTGTCATAACACCGTTGGCGTCAGGGCCTGTTATTAGTCCGAAGGAATCAGGTGGCAGTTGGATACTGGTACCTGTTCCGTCACCAAGCCCAAAGTAGCTACCCCACATAAAAATGTCAGTTTGCGCCAGTTGCGCAGATGTGCAGCCGGCATTCAGGCAGTTAGGGTTGTTCGGCAGAGTGCGTGTGTCCACGCCATCGTAATCGTTGTTTAATACACCAGGCACGTTGAGACGCATTCGATCAATGATGTCGTTAGCGGCCATGGCAGCGTGTGAGCGTGATAGAGCGCCCTGGGTAAAATTCAAGCCGAGGATCTGCATTCTGGAACCTGCGAGCAGTCCGATGGCTAAAACGACGACTGCCAACAGTACTTCTATCAGTGCAAAACCACTGGCATTATTTTTTGTTTTCATCTTGATATAGCCTGAAAAATTTAGCTGCTGCAGGTAACCGAATTGCCGTTGACGTCATCGACAACACCGTCGTTATTATCGTCTGTTGCGAGTCGACCCAGGCCTGTCACCCAAAGGTTGAGTGCCTTGGCGGTTTCGACGTCATCACCGCTGCAAAATACAAAGGAGCTCTGGCTACGCAACTTGCCGCGCGGTGCGATGGAGATTGAATTTTGGTATTCGCTAGATCTGATGGTGATGCCGGAGGCAGGCGCTTCGTAGCGCAGAATCTCTTCTGCCGCATCTCGCACTCCGTCGCGATTGCCATCTGCATACACAATATAGCCGTCGGACCAGTCACCTGTTGTTGTACAGTTTTGCTCGTCCGTGCTGACACATACAGTAATGGTTGTGCTGCGGTTGGCCGACTCCGATCTGGCAGTCGCGAGAATAC
Organism: uncultured Granulosicoccaceae bacterium; assembly: GCA_964593315.1. GTDB lineage: Bacteria > Pseudomonadota > Gammaproteobacteria > Granulosicoccales > Granulosicoccaceae. The sequence goes on along the minus strand of CAZQKJ010000442.1, from coordinate 1,439 downwards.
CTACAAAGTCATTGTAGGCGCTCTTAAGTTGCTTGCTCTGTACAAAAGCACCGTAATTTGGCACGGCATAAGCGGCCATGATGCCAAGAATGGCAACGACGATAACAAGCTCTACGAGCGTAAATCCGGTTTGTTTCTTCATATCGGAGATATATCGTCAAAAACCTGCCGGTATGAAGTGACTGGACTGGCGCGTCCTTTGGGAACTACTTTAAGCGAATTACGTTAGTGCATTGAAAATCCAACTATTATTCAATGTCTGATCGGTTCTTAGTGCTGCTACCGGTATTGCAAAAGTGTGAACTGGATTCTGCAGATAACCGATTGTCGTTTGTGACGGAATTACGGACTCGACGAAGTGTCATTATTGGCGGGTTTGGCGAAATAACGTTACTGCACGCCAGAATTTTTATCACACTTGAGAATCAGGGTCGTTTAACCAATGAGTTTGCAGCAATGAACCTGGCGTTGGGTATTGACACAGGCGGTACTTATACAGACGCGGTGCTGGTGGAAAATGCCTCTAAAACAGTTATCGCAAAATCAAAGTCCCTGACTACCCGCCACAATCTTATCGAGGGAGTGGCCGCATCAATTGGTAAAACGCTGGGTGATCGAACAGCCACTGACATCAAGCTGGTTTGTCTTTCAACAACACTCGCTACTAATTCCATCGTTGAGGGGCACGGCGCCAAAGCAGCTCTGATACTAATGGGATACAGATCTTCTCAACTGTCATTAGCTAATCTTGATGAAGCGACCCGTGACATGCCTGTGATTATGATTGATGGCGGGCATGATGCATCAGGCCAGGAAAACTGTCCGCTGGATGTAGACGCTGCGGTGCAGAAGGTTGTCGAGCTGGGTGGTTCTGTATCTGCTGTTGCTATTTCCGGAATGTTTTCAGTACGCAACCCGTCACACGAAATCGCGTTGCGTGACAAGCTACAGGAAGTCACTGGTATGCCGGTTACCTGTGGACATGAGCTGAGTGCGTCACTGGACGCCCCGAGACGCGCTTTGACAGCACTGATTAATGCGCGGCTAATTCCGCTGATAAAAAATCTGATTGTAGCGACGCGCAAGACTATGAAGGAGCACAAGATCAATGCACCATTGATGGTAGTGCGCGGCGATGGAACCTTAGTCAGTTCTGATTTTGCTGAACAGTCACCGGTTGAAACTATCTTATCCGGTCCCGCTGCAAGTGTTGTTGGTGCTCAGTTTCTGGCCGACCGGCCAAACATGCTGGTCTCAGACATCGGAGGTACCACTACGGATGTTGCAGTGATTAAAGCAGGTCAGCCATTGCTCAGTAGCGAGGGTGCCAGCGTTAACGGTTGGCGCACTATGGTCAAGGCAGTAAAAATAGATACTCATGGGTTGGGCGGTGACAGTGAAATTCTATTCAACCGGGAGCAGCGTGAATTTACTATAGG
>CAZQKJ010000441.1:0-3606 GCA_964593315.1 uncultured Granulosicoccaceae bacterium | reverse complement strand
ACCAGCACGATCACAAGCTTAAGCGTTAACCTCGAACCTGAAACATTCTGTCTAAGATCAGCCAACAAGCGCCATACACTGGCTATCACTAACACACCGATCAAACCCAGTGCCGTCGCTGTACCCAGCATCAGCCAGTGATAGGATTGTCCAAAACTGTCCAGGTGTTCGCCTGTGTTAGCCACAAAGTACAAGGCACACACTAAAAACACGAACAGAAACATCATCAACCACAGACTGTTAGCCAGCCTTCTGATCAGTTGAGCGACCATTGAAACTCCTCGCTCTGCAGATTCCAGTCACGTGACACCATGGCGCGCGCTGCAAGCGGCCCGGGTAAGCGAGTACTATCCAGCGACACACTGATGCGTGCATTGTATTGACGTGACTGTTTCAACTTACTCGATTCAATCAGTGCAAAACGACTGATCTGACCGAGAAAATTTAGCGCGGCAGACAAACTGCGAAAGTTCTGACTTTCACCGGTTTGCGAATTATCGACACGGTAGTGACGGGTTAAGTCATAAAAATGTAGCGTGTGGCGCAAGCGCCTCTCAAGGACCGGGGTATCAATCCAGAAGCGTCGCCGTCGCTGTACAACAATCTCAACCAGAAAGTGTAACTCTACGCCATTGATCAAGGCACGTTCCGGTTCTTCTCCCAGATCAAGCCGCGCGAAAGCATCAAGGTAGTAGACACCGTTGTCGAGATAGGTGCCTGCGTTTTCGAAACGCATAGCAGAGTCTTGCGCCTGCAGAAAGCCAGAGCTTACAAACAACAGGGCGGCCAGCAACCATCGCATTGCGGAAAAAACCGGGAAGCATGGGTAGACCGGGATCGTCATGTCAGAGGTCAGCCCCTAACTCTTGCGCAACAGCGCATAGTAGAAGCCATCCGCCTGGTGCTGGCCGGGCAATATCTGGCGCCCGCAGCTTGTCGCAACGCCCCAGTCCGCGTTGATCGGCACCTCCGTCGCATTGTCCGTTTCGGCCAGAAATTTAGCCACACGCTGTTCATTTTCCTGTTTTAACACAGAACAGGTGGCATAGAGCAGGCGTCCGCCGCGTTTCAGCAATGGCCACAAGGCCCAAAGCAGGTCCAGTTGCAGTTCTGTCAGCGCTTTAATATCCGTTCCTCGGCGAAGCAAGCGGATATCCGGGTGGCGCCGCATCGCGCCGAGGGCTGAACATGGCGCATCGAGCAGGATAGCGTCGAACAGTTGCTGATCCCACCAGTCATCCGGGGTTGCTGCATCGCCTGCCAGTACGCGGGCTTTGAGTTTCAGCCGCTGCAGATTTTGCCGCACCCTCTGTAGCCGCTCTTCGCTCTCATCAAGACAAACCAGATCGAGCGTTGGCTGAAGCTCCAGCAAATGACAGGATTTCCCACCCGGAGCGGCGCAGGCATCGAGAATGCTTTCCTGCGGTTTTGGATCGAGTAACTCCGCCGCCAGCTGCGCGGATTGATCCTGCACAGAAAACTGGCCAGCATCAAAACCCGGCAATGACATGACCGGGGGAGATTCAAGCACTCGCAGTCCGGATTTAACCTGCTCACAAGTCTCGGTAGTTAAACCTGCTTCCTGCAAAGTGCTCCTGTAAGTGTCCCGATCAACTTGCAACTGGTTTACCCGCAGCGTTAGCGGCGCTCGTTCATTGAGTGCTGCAAATATGTCCGCCGCCTGCTCGGGCCAGTCTTTGGCGATTGATCTTTCCATCCACACTGGCAGCGAATGCAGATCGGCAACCTGCTCCATCAGCTTTGGCTTGTCTCTAACAAACTGGCGCAAACTTGCATTCACCAGCGCACGCGCCCAGGGTTTTTTTATTTTTTTGGTGAGATCAACGTAGGAACTGGTGACTGCATAGTCCGGGGTACGCATAAACTCCATCTCATAAAGTGCCAACCAGATCAGCATGCGTACATCAGTATCTTTATTGCGCAATGGCTTCTTCAACAACTGCGACACAATGCCATCAAGCTTGCCGTAGTTGCGACAAACCCCAAAGGTTAACTCCTGCAGTAGCGCTGCGTCTCTGGCCTCGAGATCTTGTTGTGCTACAGGCAACAGGTCGGAAAAGGACTTACCGTCACGCACCAGTGAAGACAACACTCTGACAGCTTGTAGTCTGACGTTCTTATCAGCCAAGCTGAGTACCCACTATCACTGAGCGACTGTTGAGAAAGTCACTCACAGGCATGGCTTTCTTACCTGGAGGTTGAAGTTTAGAAATACTTAATACACCACTACCAGTTGCTACCTCAATATGATCGCCAACAGACACTACTTCTCCCGGTGATGCACCACCGACTTCAGCTTCACTCAATGAAGATTCCCAGATACGAAGATTCTCACCATCAAACAAAGTTTGCGCTACGGGCCATGGATTAAACGCACAAACTTTGCGATGTAGAACCCGGGCCGATTGCTTCCAGTCAAGTACCGCCTCTGCTTTTTCAATCTTTGCCGCATAACAGGATGCAGCATCATCCTGCACCCGCGGCGATAGCGAATCCGAATGCAATAACTCAAGCGTTTGCAAAAGCGCAGCAGTTCCCAGTTCAGCCAGCTGATCATGCAGTTCTGTCGATGTGGTGTTGACGCCAATATCACACTCGGCCTTCAGTAACATATCACCGGTATCCAGGCCTTTATCCATCTGCATAATCGTGACGCCGGTTTTTTCATCACCGTTTTCAATGGCCCGATGTATGGGTGCGGCCCCGCGCCAGCGTGGCAGTAATGAACCGTGTATGTTGAAACAACCATGCACAGGGGTATTCAGTATTTCCAGTGGCAGTATCTGACCATAAGCTGCGACCACCATGAGATCGGGTTGATAACTGGCCAGTAAAGACTGCTGATCCGGCTCACGCAGGCTCTGTGGTTGTACGACTTCAAGACCGTGTTCCAGTGCCAGTGTTTTTACCGGGCTCATTTGTACTTTTCTTCCACGCCCGGCCCTGCGGTCAGGCTGAGTGTATACAGCGGGAATGTGATAACCCGCGTCAATCAAACCCACCAGCGCCGGCACTGCAAAATCCGGAGTACCGGCATATACCACTCTAAAGTCTGACAGATTCATGGTGGTTAGATTTACTCTTAAGCCCCGGATAAAGATGAAGCAGGCAAACAATCACAGGTAGCCGCGCCACAAGACGCACGTACAACAAGCCAAATACACGTCGATTGAAGCACGCCAATGTAACCTTAGTGCTATCGATCCTTCTCGTGTTTTAGCATTTTCTTTTTGATGCGCCTTTTCTTTAGCGCTGACAGGTGATCGACAAACAACACCCCGTCAAGATGGTCAATCTCGTGCTGCACGCACACCGCCAGCAGACCTTCGGCTTCCATCTCATACGGATTGCCGTCGCGGTCGATGGCCGCAAATTTTATGTATTCATCCCGCTGAACCATCTCAAAAATCCCCGGAATCGAAAGACAACCCTCTTCGTGGTCTGCGCGGCCTTCGACGGCGATAATTTCAGGGTTGATCAGCGTCAGTGGTTGATCGCTGTGCTCTGACACATCGATAACCACGATCCGCTGATGCACATCAACCTGAGTGGCAGCCAAACCAATCCCAGGAGCAGCGTACATGG
>CAZQKJ010000440.1:0-3616 GCA_964593315.1 uncultured Granulosicoccaceae bacterium | reverse complement strand
TATGACTCTGTAGTCTTCATTCGATCCCTGAACAAATCCGTTTATTTCAAGTGGCCTGAGTGCCGCCTCATCAGTCATTTCCAAAAGGCTGATTTTGAGTGCACTGTACAGAGCCGGATCAATACCCGCCGCTGCTATCCATGGCTTGGATACAATCGGAAACCTTGCAAGTTCGCGTATCTTCGCACCATTAGCGAGCAGTTTTCTAAACGTTGACTCAGACAAAGCGCCGGCTGCAAAATCGCCTTTACCCACTTTGGTTCCAACGATATCGTGTCGGCCCAGATATTCATATCGACTCAGGTCACTGGCACGAATACCCCGCATGAGTAAAAACTGCTGCGACATGAACCTGCCGCTGGTAGATTGCTCATCCCCAAAGGCGAACGACTCACCTTTTAAGTCGTTAAGTGTTTTTATCGAGCTATACAAACCCGTTGCAATGATGCCGTGAACAATCTTTGTACGGTTCTTACTCTCAATAGCCAGAATCTGTAGATTCGGATTTTCAGTCTTGGCCTCTACATAGGGCGCCGGACCAAACCTCGAGAAGTCGACTTTTCCAGTGGTCAGATGCTCAATACCTTGCTGGTAATTCTTCGCTATCTGCATGCGAATACGAACCTTTTTACCCATCTTCCGAGTCATCTTCTTTTCGAGCTGAGTCACGATCGGCCGGAACGCTGTCACCATCGCCGAAGGCTTGCTTGATGTGTACAAGCCAAGACTTAACGAGATCTCGTTATCAGTCACTTTGGCAGCACCTGCCGCCGCAGAAAAGGCCACAGCAGCCAATACAATGGCAGTGTTGAGGCTTTTTCTAATTATTCTTATAGTCACGCTCGATTCTCTTTTCGAATGGGTTCGACCACACGATGTCCGCAGGATCCCCCTGCCCCTGCTTTTTCGGCCAGTTTCCAAAACTATTGAGAATGACAGCAAAAGAATTGACGCAGGTCTTTAATTAACAGGTAAACAGGTCAAAATCCCGACAGAAGTAATCAAGCATCTAGTTAGTCAGTCGTATACAGATATATCCCGTTGCGGCTCGAAACGTCTAATGACCAGGCGAGTGCACCAATAAATCTGTAACAGACGCCATCGCTTTTGTACCCTATGAATCAGACTGAAATACAACAGAAAATGCAGCAGCTACTTGCTCGCGCCAAACAGGCCGACGCGAAAATTGCCAAGCTGCAGCTGGAGAAGTCTGCTCTTCAACAGGCACTAAAAGATGCGGGCCAGAAGACCAACATTGCAGAGCAGTTGAAGCAACGCTTTCTTGCCAATGTCAGTCACGAAATACGCACTCCCATGAACGGCATACTTGGGATGACAGAGTTACTACTGGGTACTGATCTCGATGAATCGCAAACCCGTTTCGCCCTTTCGATTGCTCGCTCCACTGAATCTTTGCTGTTCATCATTAACGATATGCTCGACATATCCAAATTGCAAAAAGGCAAAATCGAATTAGAAGAATCTGTGTTTTTTTCGGCCCGCCTGGTGAAAGACATCTGCGCCGCCTATGAAGATAAGGCCAAAGAAAAAAATCTGAAACTCAGTTACCAGATCAACAATGATCCGGCACAACCCGTCATAGGCGATGAGTTCCGGGTACGCCAGATACTTTCCAATCTCCTTGATAACGCTATCAAATTCACTGAAACCGGTGAAATTATTGTCACTGAGCATTTCGATGATCACGGGTTTACCGGGATCAGTGTGACTGACACGGGTAACGGAATCTCTTCAGAGGTTCAGTCCGATATATTCAAATCGTTCTCTCAGGAAGACAATTCAAGCACAAGACGTTTCGGTGGCACCGGACTGGGTTTGTCAATCTCCAACTCTCTCGCGCGTTTGATGAGTGGTGAGATAGAGATACATAGTCAAGTAGGAAAAGGCTCAACTTTTACTTTCAAGTGCCGGCTTAAAGCCGGAGACAATGAAGCTATCGCACAAATTGGTAAAGAGGCACTCGGTGGCATCAAAGCGTTGGTGGTAGATGATACACAAACCAATCTTGAGATCCTTCAGCTACAACTGGAACAATGGGACATCGAGGTCCATTGCGCTCAATCCGGCGATGAGGCACTGATCAAACTTTATGAAGCGGACGCTAAAAGCTCGCCCTTTAAACTCGCACTACTTGATCTGAACATGCCCAATATGGACGGTCTTGAGTTGGCTCAACACATCAAGAATTCCAAAATAGCCTCAGATATTAGAGTGATGATGCTGACTTCATCCATGGTGGATCTGAGTGATACCGAACTCAGCGAACGCGGAATTCTCAAATCCATGTTGAAACCTGCGAAGCAGGCTCAACTATACGAGACACTGATAAAAGTCCTGGATTTTGATGAGACCGACGCTGCAGCACCGGTTCACATGCCAAACAAGCCCACTCGTATTCTGCTCACCGAAGATGATCCGATCAATCAGGAAGTAGCGACAATCATGCTCGAATCAATGGGCTATGACGTAGTTGTTGCAGATAACGGCTCCGAGGCAGTTGAGACGCTAATTAATGATACCGAGTTTGACCTGGTACTGATGGACTGTCAAATGCCGGTAATGGATGGTTTCAACGCCACCCGGGCTATCCGTGACAACAATTGCGACATTCCAATTGTTGCATTGACTGCAAATGCAAACGAAGGCGATAAGGAACTTTGTCTTGAAGCGGGAATGAACGACTACCTGACAAAACCGATACACAAAACAGACCTTTCGCGGGTTGTTTACCAATGGGTGACTACGACAGAGCAGAACGAATCTGGTAATCCAGGAATTACCGATCAACATGAAAGCAGCGAGAATGAAATGAAAATTGATATAGATCAGACGGCGCTGGATGCCATCCGTGCACTGCAACGACCAGGAAAGCCAGACATTCTGGCAAGAATAGTCAACATGTACATGGAGAAATCTCCTGAGCTTATTTCCGCTATCAAGGAAGGTGTCGCATCCAATGACAGCGACAAAGTGAAGATGGCCGCGCACACTTTGAAGTCCAGCAGCGCGTACGTGGGAGCATCAGCCTTAGCAGAAGTGTGTAATCGCATTGAGTCTAAAGCAAGCAATGACGATCTTGGCAGCACCGCTGAAGACATTGCATTGGTGAACGACGGGTTTGAATCCGTGGTCAGTCAAATAAAGCAATACGGCTAGCACCAGCAGTATCCCCGTAGTAACAACGAACGTTAAATAATGACCCTCGAAGCAGACGTAAAAATGGATGATCAAAAACCAAAAGTTCTGGTAGTCGACGACGATCTCGCAGGCTTACTGATGGCGTCTGAATCACTCGAGTCTGCTGGATTCGAAGTCTTTGAAGCGGAAGACGGACTAGAGGCAATAGACCAGTTCAACGAGCACCATCCAGACGTCATTATGATGGACGTGGTTATGCCACATATGGACGGTTTTGAAAGCTGCGCACGGATTCGTCAATGTGAGGGTGGTGAGCATGTACCCATCCTGATGATCACTGGTCTGGAGGATGTTGACTCAATTCAAAAGGCATATGAAGCTGGCGCCACCGATTTTGTTACTAAGCCGATTAATTTTTTTCTGCTGCCTTATCGTATCCGTTACATGATGCGTGGAG
>CAZQKJ010000439.1:0-3618 GCA_964593315.1 uncultured Granulosicoccaceae bacterium | reverse complement strand
GCAGTACCCAGAAGCGCCAGAGTGGTCATGGCTTTTTCCCAAAAACCGAACAACCCCATATAGGCGAGGAAAGCACCGGTGTATATCGCCATGCGTACGCCCGCCGTTAACCAGGTCAGCAACACTATAAGTGCGACAATCACAATCCACGGTGTACTAACAAACACCAGCTCCAGTGCATCCAGAACCAGACGAATAAAGTAGGTAATGCCATCAAACAATGCATCACCATTCAATACAGCCCAGTTAAAAAAGGACTCAACCCATGCGATACCAGTGAGGCGAATCGCAGGTATGGTCGGAAACGCATTAAGTAAACTGAACTGCCCGGGAAAACTGTAGTGAATCATTGCGGTACCAACAATCAGTGCCATAAAGATCGCACTAAAGGTAATTTGAGCAGACGACATACCGGAGCGAATGGACCGATCGGACACCCAGTTCGAGAAACGAGCTTCCAGGGCCCAGTTGGCAACAACCGATTGCACAATCTTGGTAATCACCAGTAACGCAAGACCTATCAGCGCAATGGTTGGCCCCTCGGCTGCCAGTGCATCAGCCTCAGCCCGAATACCACCTATGTTAGCCTCTAGTGATTCAACGGTACGGCGATAGACGGCGACTTTCTCGGATCCCGATTCAATCGCTGCTGCAAGTTGCTTGCGACGCAATTCCAGCGTGCCTTCAATAGAGCTAATGCGCGCCATGGCATCAGCGGCCAGATCGCCAAACAGACCACGTGCTATCTGCACAAAAGCGAGTGCCTCCATAATAAGAAACGGCAGAGCCCACGACCAAAGACCACGCGCACCAAACCATATCGGACCTAATAAGCCCGCTATCAAATTAAACGTTGGAGTAAATCTGGATGATGCGCCTATTTTATCGAAGTTTCTTATGTAGTAATCCTGACTGGTAGCGACGAACCTGCCTATGTTCTCTCGACGCTGAGAAGCATAAGCGCGTGCTGCTTCACTATCGGTGTTTTCAAGTGGATTCAGGTTTTGATCAGTCATGAAACCTCCGTGCCTTCTATCACCGTACGCAAAAGATCTGCACGGGTAATAACACCAACAACCGAGCCACCACTTTCTACAACAATCGGTTTATCGTTATCGATAGCTTCAGTGATCAGGTTGCTCAGTGTTTCATTTTCATTCACTCGTTGTGCGTTGTCGGGTATTGCTCCGTTCGCGGCCACAAACGAGTCGATCCGCTGCATCACAGCATGGGCATGGACTACTTTTAATCGCGATATACCCGCTACAAAATCGGCTACATAATCATCGGCAGGATTCATAACAATATCTTCAGCGGTACCGATCTGAACCATTTTTCCATCGCGCATGATGGCAATACGATCACCAATTCTCACCGCTTCGTCCAGATCGTGGGTAATGAATACTGTGGTTTTCTGAAGAATATTGGACAGCCGGATAAATTCATCTTGTAACTGGCGTCTTATTAATGGATCAAGCGCTGAGAAAGGCTCATCCATTAACAGTACATCGGGATTTGCAGCAAGCGCGCGCGCCAGACCTACACGTTGCTGCATACCACCGGAAAGTTCGTGAGCAAACTTTGACCCCCAGGCTCCTAACTCGACAATCTCGAGAATCGCAGCAGCCTGTCGCATCCGTTCATTCTTTGCGACTTGCCGGATCTCCAGCGGCATGGCGACATTATCAAGTACCGACCGGTGCGGCATCAGTGCAAAGTTCTGAAACACCATGCCTATTTTTTGATTGCGGAAACGCTGCAGATCACGGGTGCCGAGAGCCATCACATCTGTGCCCTCAATCTCTATTTTACCGTCGGTCGGTTCCAGTAGCCGGTTGAAATGCCGCACGAGTGTGGACTTGCCACTACCAGACAAACCCATAACACAGAAAATCTCACCACGGTTAACTGACAGACTGACATCGGCAACACCAACAACAGCGTTGAATTCATCCAGTACTTCTGCTTTACCGAGCCCTCGATCCCTGATTGCCTTAAGTGCGTGCTCGGGTTTGTCACCAAAGATCTTCCAGACATTGGATATCTCGATAACAGTGTCAGGATTGCTCAAAGACTGCCCAACCTATAGGTCAAACATAGGGTAGAAAGGAAAGAGCAACGCCAGTCAGGCCCGACGTTGCTCCCGGTTTATATAATAGCTAACTATTAAAGACCAAGCATTGAATCGACACGATCAGAATTGGCCTCTACCCACTCTGCCGCAACCTCTGAAGCCTCACGACCGTTAGCGCTGATCTCAAAGGCCAGTGAGCTGACATCGTCTGCAGTCAGTGCGAAGTTATCAAAGAACTCGGCAATTGCGGGAGATCTGTCTGCCAGAGAGTTAGACCAGGCAATCTGCACCTGCTTAAGCGCGTCTTTGGTTGCAACGCTGGATTTGTTATACCAGTCCGCATCATCTGAAGGCTGAACCATTGTGTATTTTGCCTCATCATAGGCAGGTTCACTCAGCATTTCTACATCAAACATAAACCACACTGCATGTGGCTTGTAACAGTAGAACGCATAGCCTTCTCCTTTGGCGATTGCGTCTTTTATACGCGCAGTCTTGACTGCTTCTTCAGCGCGAACCGGCTCGATAAAATCCAGCAAGCCATAGTCGCGTACCTTGACTTCATTAACATTTGCAGATGCCCAGCCTGGAGCACCAATCCACATCTCGCCTTTACCGTTGTCATCACTGTCCATTAGCTTAGCAACGTCGGGTCGGCCCAGATCAGCAATGTCAGTGATGTTATTTTCTTTACCGAAGTCTTTAGAAACACAGAAGCCCTGATTGCCTTCGTACGGATTCGATGACAAAGTTACGCTGCCAGCCTCATCAACATACTTTTTGGTGAAACTCTCCTGATTGGGTAACCAGACATCGGGGTGTACATCAATATCACCTTTGCCCTGATCCATAGCCTGGAAAATCGTCGCATTGTTGCCCGGCACATACTCGACCTTACCACCGATACGTGTAGTGACAACTTCACCCAATACATTGGCAATGGCTTGAGCACCAGTCCATGAGGGCACGCCGATTTTAACTTCCTCTGCAGCATACACTGGTAGTGTAAACGCACTTATAGTTGCCGCCAGTGATAATGACTTTAAGTTAGTTTTCATCGTATTTTCCTCGTTAGTTTAATGGCATGGTAAACATGCAGGCGCCGCACCGCGGCTTTAACTTAGTGACGCAAGTAACTGTTCCTGACAGGCGAAGAGCGTCGTAGATCCGCCAGTATCTATAAAGATCACATTGTCCGTTGACCTAAAAAAAACCGACCGAGCCAAACCCGTTAATCCTGCCATGCCTTTGGCAGAGTAAACCGGGTCAGGCAGCAATCCTTCTGTTGCGCAAACAGCCTGATTGCTTCCAAAGTGGATCAGCAGGAATGCCCTGGCCCTCGCCGACATAACCATCGTCGACTGGCTTCTTCTCTTAAAGATACACCATCTGCGCTGAACATACCCGGCTTTTCCAGCGTTTTGCGTGTCAGAATATGTACCTCATTTGACATTCCCACGGCTGAAGTACACTGATCCTCATAACTGACAAAGTGTGACCAGTGGAATGAAATCCTGCGACCAGATCTGCCTGTGCACCAGTGC
>CAZQKJ010000438.1:0-3642 GCA_964593315.1 uncultured Granulosicoccaceae bacterium | reverse complement strand
CATCTTAACTATCTTTACGCATTTCGGCCGTTTGAATCTCGGACACGGGTGAATTTCGCGCCGGATTCCTGGTTACCGAAGCAATAAAATTCCCGCAACTCGTCGGCGAACAGCTACAATTCGTGGTTGAGTGTCGGTGATTGCTTTTTGACAGGACGCACGTTACCCTTTCGCGGCTTTGTGGCTCGCTTTTTTGTCGTGAGCGGTGGCGGGATTCCCGACCAGATTTCTTAAACCAGATTTTCCTGAAACGAGACTAGCGAACATGCGTACGCCATTAGTGGCTGGCAACTGGAAACTAAACGGCTCAAAAGAGAGTGCCTGCGCGTTGGCGCGGGATGTTGCAGCAACTCCGGTAACCGGCGTTGAGGTAGTGGTGTGTCCAGTCAGTCTGCACCTCAGTGATGTAGCCCAGGTACTCAGTGGCACCGATGTCATGCTCGGGGCCCAAAACGCCTGTGCTCACGAGAGCGGAGCCTACACTGGAGAGATTTCATCCACCATGCTTGCAGAATACGGCTGCAAGTTTGTCATCATTGGTCATTCGGAGCGTCGCAGTCTTTTTGGAGATGACAACGCTTCTTGTGCCAGTCGTCATCAGGCGGTGATGGCTGCGGGTCTGACTTCTGTGTTTTGTGTGGGGGAGACCCTTGAGGATCGCGAAGCAGGTAATACCATGGCTGTGGTAGATGCTCAGCTTCAGTCTGTGTTTGATCTGTGCGGTGCCAAAGCCTTTGACGGTGCGGTCATCGCGTATGAACCGGTCTGGGCGATTGGTACCGGAGTCACTGCCAGTCCTGAGCAGGCGCAGGAAGTTCACGCTCACATACGCAACTTCGTCGCTGCAAGTGATCAGTCAACTGCAGACAAAGTACAAATTCTCTATGGCGGTAGTGTCAATCCCGGTAATGCTGCTGAGCTTTTCAGCAACCCGGATATTGATGGTGGTCTTATTGGTGGCGCAGCTCTAAAAAGCGCTGACTTTCTCGCTGTGTGCCAGGCGGCCGCAGCACAGGTATAAATTCGTCGGATCAGTCTTTCATGCTTCAAACTATTGCTCTTGTCATTCACGTCTTTCTGGCGATTGGCGTAATCGGCCTGGTGCTTATTCAGCACGGTAAGGGGGCTGAAGCGGGTGCTGCATTTGGTAGTGGCGCTTCGGCTACTGTATTTGGTTCCCGCGGTTCCGGTTCTTTCCTGACCCGCATGACAACCCTTTTTGCTCTGGCTTTTTTCTGCACCAGTATGGTGTTGTTTTTTCTCGCATCGCAGCGCTCTGCGAGCAATGCGGGAATCGGCAGTGTGGTGGATGACATCGATTTGCCTGCAGTGCAACAGTCTACGGATGCGCCGCAATCGGATGTCCCTGCGACGGATACACCGTCAACGCAGAACGATTCGTCAGGCTCTGATGTCCCTGTGGTGCCCAATGCAGACTCAGCAACAGGAGACGATGTCCCCGTAGTGCCAAAAAGCGAGTAACTCCGGCGCTGACACGCACATAATTACTCACCCAAATAACTACTCCCTTTGGACAATGTGGTTTAAAATGCAGCTCGAGATCTATTGCCGACGTGGTGGAATTGGTAGACACGCTATCTTGAGGGGGTAGTGACGCAAGTCGTCCCGGTTCGAGTCCGGGCGTCGGCACCAATCTCGTATACAGGAGCGTAGAGAATACGCTCGATCAAAGGCCCCTCATAAAAATCATGCTAGCTAACTACCTTCCAGTCCTGATATTCATACTAATAGCCGTGGTCTTCGGATCAGTGCTGCTGTTGCTCGGCACATTGGTGGGGCCAACCGAGCCAAACACTGAAAAGAACTCGCCGTACGAATGCGGTTTTGAGGCTTTTGAAGACTCGCGCATGAAATTTGACGTGCGCTATTATCTGGTGGCTATCCTGTTCATCATCTTTGATTTGGAAATTGCGTTTCTGTTTCCATGGGCGGTGGTGCTCGACACGATCGGACCGGAAGCTTTCGTCGCGATGGGGATCTTCCTCGGAATTCTTTTGATCGGCTTTATTTACGAGTGGAAAAAGGGCGCACTGGAATGGGAATAGAAGCTGTTCTCGACAAGGGTTTCATTACCACGTCTACTGACAAGCTGGTCAACTGGGCGCGTACCGGCTCTATGTGGCCGATGACATTCGGTCTGGCCTGTTGTGCGGTAGAGATGATGCATGCAGGTGCTGCGCGCTACGACCTCGATCGTTTCGGTATTGTATTCCGACCCAGTCCACGTCAGTCCGATGTAATGATTGTGGCCGGCACCCTGGTAAATAAAATGGCGCCGGCGCTGCGTAAGGTCTACGACCAGATGCCAGAACCCAAATGGGTCATATCGATGGGCTCCTGTGCCAACGGTGGTGGTTACTATCACTACAGTTATGCCGTTGTGCGGGGCTGTGATCGTATTGTACCGGTAGACGTCTACGTACCCGGGTGTCCGCCGACAGCAGAGGCACTGCTATACGGGATCATTCAGCTACAGAATAAAATTCGCCGTCCTAACGTGATAACTCGCGAGACCGCTACCGCCTGACCTGATCGGTCAGACTCAGCGGATAATCACACCATCGGATAACTGCAAAGAAGCGTACCTTTGAAGAAGACTCATCATACAAATGCGAAGGACATGGCAACTGCGATAGGCGCCGCAGGTATGGCCGGCGTGTCGAAGATTGTCGTTGAAAACGATGAGCTCTCGATAGAAATTGATGCTGATCATTTCATCGCAGCGGCAACGGAACTGCGTGATAACCCCTCAACATCATTTGAACAACTGATCGATGTGTGCGGTATCGACTATCTGGCTTACGGTCAAGACGAATGGGAAACAGGCGGCAGTGGTTTCAGCCGTGGTGTTTCACCGTCTTCAATAGGGCGTATGAGCTTCGGCGATGAAGTGCCGGCTTATGACAGCGATACACCGCGTTTTGCAGTGGCTTACCAGTTGCTGTCAATAAAACACAACTGCCGTTTGCGAGTAAAAGTCTTTGCAAAAGACAACGATTTTCCGGTTGTGCCGTCGCTGCTGCCAATCTGGAGTTCGGCAGAGTGGGCTGAGCGTGAAGCGTTTGATCTGCTCGGCATACACTTTGACGGCCATACGGATCTTCGCCGCCTTTTAACAGACTACGGTTTTGTCGGTCATCCGTTTAGAAAAGATTTTCCGTTGGTGGGTAATGTTGAAATGCGTTACGACCCAAAGAAAAAACGTGTCATTTATGAGCCGGTCACTATCGAGCCGCGCGTGCTGGTGCCAAAGGTTATTCGCAAAACTGCAAGGCGTGCAGCCGATGATTCAGATACCACTGAAGACGCAGTTGCAGAGGGGCAGAGCTAATGCCTGAAATTCGAAACTATACGCTTAACTTCGGTCCTCAACATCCTGCGGCGCACGGTGTATTGCGCTTGATTCTGGAGATGGATGGTGAAGTTATTGATCGCGCTGACCCACATGTGGGTTTGCTGCACCGCGGTACTGAGAAGCTAGCTGAGAGCAAGCCGTATAACCAAAGCATTGGTTACATGGATCGGCTCGACTATGTATCCATGATGTGCAACGAACATGGCTATGTTATGGCCATCGAAAATCTACTCGGTGTAGAAGTACCGGAACGTGCTCAATATATA
>CAZQKJ010000437.1:0-3646 GCA_964593315.1 uncultured Granulosicoccaceae bacterium | reverse complement strand
CTAATAACAAATACGATCTCTTTTTCGGGATAAGCAATCTTCAGCTCTGAGCGCCAATAGTCGAACACCTCAGCCATCATATTACTTTGGTGAATGGCAAATTGATGATTATCTATCGCCTCACCATACAGTTCCTTATAACGATCATGCGTAGAACTACCACGGCACAACTGTCCATATGGGGGGAAATGTTTTGAGTCAAAATAAAAAGCCTGAACCCCGCGTTCAACCATCTCCTTGAACCGGATCAGAATATGTTCCTTATAGCCTGAAGCAAGATCTAAATAGATACCTCTAATACTGTCTCTTCTACCAAGTAAATTCTGAAGTGGCTTTCCCTTATCGTCTTTACACAGCCAGGCATCCGGTGCAATCCATTCATAATCAGTTCCGAATCGACCACTACCCATGTGGTTATATTGTTGATTCAACGTGTCATTATCGGTAACACCTTCACCTGAAAGCCAATAGTAGCCAACGAGATTGATACCATACTTGCTGTTCTCCGCCTGAATGGTTGAAAGGTAATCGACGGAATCCTGCAATTTACCCTCCGGAACCTCACTAGGCCATATCGGAGGGCGCCAATCTTGCTTCAAGTGCCTGACAATGACGTTCGCTCCTGCGAGACTAACATTTCTGGCTAGAATTTCTTCATCCAAACGATCAATCTGGTTGTAGAGACCTGTTTGCACTACGACAGAATTTTTAACAAACCACTCAGGCAAACTCGAGTCACCCAGAGCCTTAAATGGCACAACCATAAGTAAAAAGAGCACACAGCCGAAGTTCAACAGTTGCCGGCTTACACAAATCCACACAGGAGTATTTAGATCATCTATCACAATTAGCTGTAACCTAATCGACTCAACTCAGGAGCAAGGGCATTATTCAGTGTGACAATGGTGCTGTCTTCGAGCTTCGAAAGATACCCTTTTGTATTACCCGATCGTCTATGAGACTTCGTGTTTTCTTTACTTTTCGGCCTGGTCTGGGCCCTGATATATCTCCAGCGTTTCTCTGAAATATCCAATACATCATCTATGTCTGCTCTGAAAGCCTCCCACCGATCAATCATATCCTCATAGTAGGCAACCTTGGATTTTTCACTCCATTCAATAATATCGATAATGTCCCGTAACGTTTGCTTTGTATTGTCTAACTCATCAAGTACATAGTTGTCTATGGTGTTGCCTTGTATGAACTCCCGCTTTTCCCGCTCACGCTGGGCAATCTTCCGATCAGGACTAATATTGTGGGTATACCCAAACGAATAGTAAGAGGAAACCAGAACATCTCTCGGGTCACGCAGCATAATCAATGATGTTTTATCCTTCAATCTCTCTTCAGTCACTAAAGGCATAATCAAATTCTTGTAGACATCACCTTCTCGATCTGCAGAGAGACGCAAAGGACCATAGATATAACCGCTGGTTTTCATGCCGATCGCAGGATCACCACCACGATAGATCGTTCTCGCGTAGTCCATATGTAACAGGCTAGAGTCACTTTTTAGGATACACCCGCTAAACAAACTACTTGCAGCTTTATGCAAAGTAAAAAACAATATTGATCTTTTTTGTTTGTGACTTGTAGGCTTAGCAGCCACGCTAATATGATTGGCAGCAGTGAACCCTATTCGTTTCGCGTAGCGAATATACTTTTCATTTATCACGATTAACACATTACCTTATGAATCACACAACTCATACATATCCCAGCCGATGCATTTCATCGCTAGCTGTTTCCTCAAAACGCTTTCGATTAGAGGCATTAAATGATTTTTCCCATTGCCTTATCGATCCTTTTGAGAAGGTCACACTGTTCTCGCTGTAGGTTTTTCCTGAAATACTCTCGACCATTTTCGGACTAACCCCTATTCCGGCAACTTTCAGAATTTTCTCAACTTCTAAAAATTGGGCCTCGAGCGTCCCACCACCTTTTTCACCAATGAGATTCTCGAATCGCAAGACTACGATCTCTGGATCGTCTAACCAGCCACTATATCTCTCCAACATCTGCTTAACCGAAGGCAACCCTAACTCAACATCCTCGTTTGAGTGAAACCCGTTTATTGTAAGTCCAAGCAGCTTATCGAAATCACCTATCTTATTGAAATAGTCATGATGAAAATGACGCTTCTCTCTTAGCACATAATTTACATACGAAACCAGAATATCCCTGGGGTCTCTCAAGAGGAATATTTTTCCGAACCCGAAAGACTTCAACTGTGCACTAACACGTGAATCAAATGGAGAGTGCATAGTTAAGTACTGCCCTTTTCGACAGCGCGATAGAACTTTTTTAACACTGGTATCTATAGTAGAACCACCGGGTATAGCCGGGTATTGCGTAAACACATCCTCCTCACTCAAGTGATAACCTGAAAATATAATGTCCGGAATTTTATTCAGTACACTTGTCACAAGGTGCGTACCACCTTTAGGGATGCTGTTGACGCATATTTTTACTTCACTGCTTGTTGGAGATAGCCTCGCCACACCCCTGTAAATAGGTATCGCCAGACTCCTAACAAACTGGTTTCTTCTAAGAGCATTTACTGTAGACACTGGCTCTCTCACAAATAGAAACAACTTGACCAATACTCATAAATCCCTCCACCAATTTTGGTCACTTTCATACCCAAACTTTACAAGATTCTCGTTATAGTTTTCGGCTATTAAGCGCCCGGCATCTTTAGGCATAGTCGTTCGCCACTCTCCAGACTGACCTTTCCTGAAAAATGTTTTCTCTCGGTGACTACTTAGACTAACCTGATTTCTTGCACTAAATAATTCTTCAACTAATCCAGCACGCTCAGCGCTTATTTCAAAGTCGAGCACAGTGTTGACCACGCGGCACAATTCACTTTGGGTATCCAACAAAGCCTCTTCATACTTTACCAAAACAACATTTGGATTTTCGGTGGAGTACTGATGCGCCTCGGTCATATGGATATTCCAATCAGTTCTTACGCCGCCACCCCATCCAGTCATTTCATGCTCAATAAACAATGCAAATTGAGAATCAAACTTCTCAAGTGAAATGCTTTCACCAAACAACCGAAAATATCGCTGAGCTAGGACTTCATTTTTCTTAGCATTCCGCTCTCGGTGATGAAACAACGAAATGAATATATCCCGGATATCTCGAACGACATAGACAGCGCGTTCGTAATCGGGTGATGGTCGCCAATGGGTGCGTATAACACACGGCCGGCCAATTCGGCCAACTACATCATCCAAGTAGGGCAAACCAATAGCAGCAGCAATCATCTTTGCTATCCAGGTTCCACCCGACTTAGGGTACTCGATCACCGGAATAACAGAATCTGTAGCGCCGCTATGCTTAAGCGAACGCTCATTTAAACGATCACTCAGTGACAATACCGCCCGGTTAAATTGAAGCCGCTTTGACCCCGTCATATCACCACCGAATGCTTTTCACTCTGCATCGAAGCCTTCCAGTGCATTAACTCAGACATATTGACCTATTTTCAACAAAGGCTTAGCAAATAGGGTATAAAATCGAGGCTGCACGTTGTTGACTGTCCATGCCCTTCTGTCTGATTTATTGGCGCGAATACGATTTCGCAGAGAAACATTACTAACACCACCCATTCGCATCCTGACCGACACACCAGGAA
>CAZQKJ010000436.1:0-3646 GCA_964593315.1 uncultured Granulosicoccaceae bacterium | reverse complement strand
TGGCTACTATCTCACCATCAAGATATTGCTTTGCCAGTTCATCAGGTGGACCAAATCGTCCACTCAATAACGTGTCGGATTCATTGGCGTGACTTTCAAGCTCGCGAATGATGTCAGCTCGAGAAGATTCATCCATGCCGATAAGCGCTTTATTCAAAGCAGCAACATATTCATTGTTGTTCATTTCAATTCCCTGAGCCGCTTGAGTGTTGATTGGTTTTCAGTGAATGTTGTGAGCATCTGCGGTAGTAGGTCGGACCCTTCCTCACTGAGCTGGTAGTGCCGACGCGGGTGACCCCCGTCTGATGGCGTGATCCACTCCGAAGTCAGCCAGCCGTTTTTAAACATTCGGTTGAGCAGTGGATAGAGCGTTCCCTCGTTGATTGGCAAACCGGCACTTTCCAGTGTTTGCAGCACCTCAAGGCCATAAGAAGACTCTTTCTCTTGTAAGACCTGCAATACGCAGAGCTCCAGATAACCTTTACGCAGCTGCGCTAACCACTTTTGATATGACTTTGATCGTTCCATAGTCATAGTGTAATCACATAATACATTGCATTGCAAAGTATTATGTTTGAAAATAAGGAGTCTGTGGAGAAGCGCTTTTTTTTGTGTAGAGGGTTTTGGCTTCGGTACTTTGTTGATTGCTCTTTGATAAAAACCACACCAGTGGTTTTGGTGAGCCCGTTCTATTGCCTGCCATTGAATGGATTATCGAAGAGCTGAACCGCCGGTGGTATCACTCGGTCGGTAACCCGTGGTTTTATGATGTGGCTACTTATCACAGCGACGAGTGGTCTATGACTCGCTGGCTACCAGTCTGACTGCGTTTTATAGTGTGGAGACGTAATCGGGCCGGGTGAAACAACCGTTGTTGTTCAAATTAAAGCGAATGAACTTGTCTGAATCATCAATTCATAATGAACTGGCCCGCGGGCTGCATCGCATGCGGATAGAATGCACAGCGGATCAATGTGCCGCATTAGAAGCCTATGTCGCGCTGTTGGTGAAATGGAATCGAGTAATTAATCTGACAGCAGTTCGTGATCCGCAGGAAATGGTTCGGCGGCATATTCTCGACTCACTCGCTGTGCACGATTACGTGGATAGCAACACTTTGATAGATGTCGGTGCCGGCGCCGGATTGCCCGGTATTCCGCTGGCGATTCTCAAACCTCACATGAATGTAACGCTGATCGACAAGGTGGCGAAAAAGACGCGCTTTATCCAGCAGGCAGCCACCGAGCTCAATCTTCCCAACGTAACCGCTTTGCATAGCCGGGTTGAAGAGGTTGAGAAGCAGGCTGAGCTCGTTATCGCGCGGGCTTTTGCAGCCCCTGAGAAGTTTGCCGATCTGAGTCGGCACCTGTTGGTTCCCGGTGGTCGATTGCTGGCTATGGTGGGTCAGATGCCGGATGCAGATGATCTTGAAAAAATACCCGGTTTTTTACTGATCAAGACGGCCAAATTAACGATTCCCGATGAAACCGCTGCGCGCAACATAGTAATATTGCAGCGTGATCCAGCCGACGCTCGGACCTAGTCGCGCATTTGTGTGCAGGTAGCTGATTGGATTGCATCGATTTCCCGGGAGGCTCATGGCCAAAATCATTGCAATAGCCAATCAGAAAGGCGGTGTGGGCAAAACCACCACAGCGATTAATCTGTGCGCCGCCCTCGGTGAGACGCAGCGGCGCGTGTTGCTGGTGGATCTCGATCCACAGGGCAATGCCACAACCGGCGCTGGTGTCGATAAAAATACCTGCGAACTGACCGCCTGCGATGTACTGCTCGGATCCTGCGATACTCGATCTGCGATCGTCAAACCGGAACACGTTAAATTTGATGTGTTGCCAAGTAACGCTGATCTGACCGCCGCTGAAGTGCAGCTCATCAATACAGATGGTCGTGAAAGACGCCTGGCCGATGCACTTCGGTTAATAGCTGATGACTACGACTACATTTATATAGACTGTCCGCCTGCACTGAACGTACTTACACTGAACGCGTTTGTCGCCTCCAACGGGGTGCTCATACCCATGCAGTGCGAGTACTACGCGCTCGAGGGTCTGTCCTCACTGTTGCAAACCATCAAACAAGTGCAGGCATCGGTGAACCAGGGATTGATCATCGAGGGGATACTGCGCACCATGTTTGATGGCAGAAACAAGCTTGGCCACGAAGTCTCGAATCAACTGATTGAACATTTCGAATCGCGCGTTTACCGTACCATTATTCCCCGAAATGTCAGACTTGCGGAAGCACCGAGTTTTGGTCAGCCAATAGTGTATTACGATAAATCGTCTCGCGGTTCAATTGCCTATCTGGCTCTGGCAGGAGAAATCATCCGACGAGAGATGGGCGTCTCGGCGAATGCCAGGCCTGCATCAGCGGCTTCAAGTCAGGCGCCGGAAAATCAGCTGCACTCAGCCCGAAATGAAGTGGCAGGTGTTGCTGAGTCGCGCACTGCAGAAGGTGCGTCTGAAAATAACAACGAGTTACCATCAGTACCATGAGGGCTACTGATGACATCCAGGTAGAAATTTAAGTGTCGACTACAAAAAAAACCGGTTTGGGACGTGGGCTTGGAGCGCTGCTTCAGGGCGTTGATATTGATGCCCCCGCCGCACCGACACCGGCTTCAGGTGCAGCTGAAACGTCAGCTGCGCAATCCCCCAAACAGGCAGCACCGGTAGCATCGGCGCAAGATCAGGAAGGCCATGTCACCGAGATTCCGGTTGATTCAATCAGTCGGGGTACCTATCAGCCGCGAGTGAATTTTGAACCGGAGGCGCTGCAGGAATTGGCAGATTCCATTACCGCACAGGGATTGATTCAGCCGATTCTGCTGCGCAAACGTGGCGGTGGCTACGAGTTGATTGCCGGTGAAAGGCGCTGGCGCGCGGCCCAACTGGCAGGGCTTAAATCCATACCTGCGATTGTTCGCGATATGGACGACAACGCCGTTGCCGCCGTCACTCTTATAGAAAACATACAGCGTGAAGATCTGAACCCGCTGGAAGAAGCGCGTGCTCTGTACCGATTAAAAAATGAATTCAGCATGACTGATATGGCGGTGGCCGAAGCAGTTGGTCGCTCAAGGGCTGCGGTATCCAACTTGATCCGCCTGCTCGATCTGGATGAACGGGTCTCTGATATGCTCGCCACCGGCAAGATCGAAATGGGCCATGCTCGCGCTTTGCTGACCCTGCCTGCAGATGATCAGCATGCGATTGCCATGAAGGTCTACGCCGAGGGGTTGAGTGTCCGTGCCACTGAAGCGCTGGCCCGCAATGGCGCGCCGGCAAAAAAACAAAAGCGCAGCAACAAGTCAGCAAGCAATCAGCAGGACAGCCATATTCGCGCCTTGCAATCGCAGTTGTCGGATAAGCTCGGCGCTTCGGTCAGAGTAGATCATGCCAGCAGCGGCAAAGGCACGATTACCATCAGCTATAACTCGCTGGACGAACTTGACGGTATCCTCTCGCATGTGGAGTAGTCACTAAGCGATTGTCTGTGACCAGATCGATTGGCGAGCTAGCGTTCGACTGGGCACTGTGTGGTTTTGCACCCCGCATCCGCCACTTCTGACTTGGCACTGCCCGGAGTTCTCTCTGCTGAAGCTGTTCGCTTCCCGGTCACATGC
>CAZQKJ010000435.1:0-3666 GCA_964593315.1 uncultured Granulosicoccaceae bacterium | reverse complement strand
TGAACTGGCAGAATTGGTGCAGGAAGTAGCGGGCGCATCATCGGAAATTATTTTCAAGCCTTTGCCTATCAATGATCCGATGCAACGTAAACCAGATATCTCGCGAGCAAAAGAGCTTCTCGGTTGGGAGCCGGAAGTGGCGCTTAAAGAGGGGATAGCGAAGACTATCGCCCACTTTACCCACGCTTTAAATCTTCCTGCTGTAAAAATCGCTGCCTGACCTGCATCGTGAATATCTCTACAAGAATAATAAACTGGCTACAGGCTGAAGCAATCCTGTGAAATTTGAGATCAGAAACGACATAGAGAACGGCGCTACGCCAGGCTCAGTAGATGCAAGTGATGATTCCGGTCAACAGCCTCTGGATATAGCCAATG
Organism: uncultured Granulosicoccaceae bacterium; assembly: GCA_964593315.1. Taxonomy (GTDB): domain Bacteria; phylum Pseudomonadota; class Gammaproteobacteria; order Granulosicoccales; family Granulosicoccaceae. The sequence continues at coordinate 3,288 of CAZQKJ010000435.1, read as the reverse complement.
TCATTGCCAGTGTTCGTGAGAAGATAGAAGCTCGAGACCATCATGTAGCGTTGGCACTCCTGGACAATGCCTATTCGGTGGCAGATGTTCAGGAAAAGCTGCCTCTGGATGGCTTGAAAGCCGATTGCTACCGTGAGCTCGGCAACATAGCAGAGGCGGTAAAGTGCTATGAAAACATTCTCAAATACAGTGACAATCCACCCTATTGGGTGCATGTAGGCTTTGCCAATGCGCTCGAGGCTGACGGGCAGTATGAAACCGCTATTCAGAGAATGCTTGTTGCGCTGCGTCAGAACTACACGTCTGATCTTGCTGAAAGAATTATTCGAACAGAAAATAGCGGTACATCCACAGAGAGAACCGTTGATTCGATCACTGAGTCCTGCCTTGATATAGATGATATAAAGCAGCGCAAAGCGAATGCTCTGGGTCTTGGACAATGGCTGATTCAAAATGGTTACAACGACCAGGGTTCAGCGGTTTTTGATCGGATAAGCTCAGAGTACAACAATCTCACTCCGCTGCGAAGAAAGGTCAAATGCCTGATCAAAGCAGGCAATGTCGAAGGTGCTATCGCGGCTATTGAAAACTGGGGAAAGTCCAATGCTGGTGATACAAGATTGGACCGGCTCTACAGTATCTGCAAGGAATCTAAAACCTTAAGTTCAAGAAATGGTCTGCCCATATTCTGTCCTGACGATTCCGCTGATCTTGAAGGTTTTGAATTACTGATAGATGGATTACGAGTAAATAAAGGCCTGGTTCGCTTTGCTCGGAAAGTCAGTAGCGCATCAACGATAGACGGATCTAATAGATCCTGTGCGTACTGTATTGTTTTGCCTCCGGAATACGTTGATACAAAAAACGATTCTTATAGACTCACGATAACTCACAGCAGCCGCCCAAACATAAAATATCAACAAAGTTACCTTGTCAGTAAACTAGTGCTTCGAGATGGTGAAATACACAAGGGTGATTTTGAGTACCTGGGAGCCAATCGAATACACGGCTGGTACAGAAGCACACTGAATGAATCAAGCGGACTGTCTCTATTTTTAAATGGTCAGTATGTCAAAGACATTACTCCTGAACTTGAAAGGCCGGATGCTGCAGAAATTAATGGAAGTAGCTATCTGTATTCAGGATTTGACTGTAGCTGGGATCGTAGTATAGATGTGAAAACTCTTGAGTTGAGAGACACCGTGTCCGGTTGTACAGTACTGTCTACCCCGATTACTGTGCAGAGACGGGATGTTGCCATTAGTGAATTGGAAAACGCCTTATTACACCAGGACATCAGGATCAACAAAAACATTGCAGGGGCCGCCGCTGAATTGATGTTTGATTCGCTAAGATCAATGCCGGATGTAAGCATTGAATATACGGTCAACTCACGTGAAATATGCAGTCAGTATGCAGACGGCATCAGCGTAATTATACCTGTGTACAACGGACTTGATGACTTAAAGAACTGTATATCGAGTCTAATGCAGTCTTACGCTGATACCCCGCATGAAATTATATGTGTTAATGATTGCAGTCCGGATTCACGGGTTTTACAGTATCTGGAGCAGCTTCAAGAGGTAGAGAATAATATTTTTCTGGTGAACAGTAAAATCAATAGAGGATTCGTTAAGTCAGTTAATAAAGGATTATGTTGCAGAGCTTATAAAGATGTCATTCTTTTAAACTCTGACACAATTGCACCGCTAAATTTTATAGATAGAATGCGTGTAGCACGCGATATAGATAGCTCGTTTGGAGTTATTTCTCCTCTTTCGAATAATGCAACTATTTTCAGTTTTCCGCTCACTCTGCAGGATAACAAGCTCAAAAACTCGGGTGAAATATCTCGAATAGATGCAATGTTGCACTCCAACGCCGTAAATGAGATCCACGAAGTTCCGACGGGACATGGGTACTGTATGTTTATAGCGGGAGCAGTTATGGAAGATATAGGCTTTCTTGACGAAGAGAAATGGGGTGTAGGCTATGGTGAAGAGAATGATTTTTGCCAGAAAGCCAAAATGCGTGGCTGGAGAATTGGATCGTACATGGGTATGTATGTTGGGCACGTGGGTTCGGTGTCATTCGGTAATGAAAAGCGAGATGCACAGGTTAGTAAAAACCTGAAGCGTCTGAACAAGCTGTATCCTGAGTATGACAAGATCATTCAAAATCATATTATGGATGAAGGGAAGTCGCGATTGGTGAGAAATCGCTTACAGATTCTGAACTGGAATCAAGAGGAAGATGCTGGTTCCATACTCTTCCTCACTCATAGTCTTGGTGGTGGAACTACCGAGTACATTGATCGATCTACAGATAATCTTGCACAACAGAATATTAAAAGCCTTATTCTCACGACTGAAGACGAAGATCTGGTGCTACACGATAGTACCCATGAGCTTTATTGTAAGTATCGATCTGATGAAATTGAAGTGCTGAAAGAGCATATATCGTCATTTAAACTACTGGATGTCGTACTAAATTCTACATTCAACTTTCCATCCGAGTTGTTCGAGAGCATTCTTGGTTCTGCAGGAAACTACTCTGTAGTTCTACATGATTACTCCTGGTTTTGTCCGAGAATAAACCTGATTGATGCCACCGGCTCGTATTGCGGCATGCCCAGCAGTGAGGTCTGTGTTAAGTGTATTGAGGTGTCAGGTACTCATGAGAGCTTTAAGAGTGAATGGAAAAATATTAGCGCCGGTATGGATGTGTGGCTTACAAAGAATAAAAACCTTTTAGAGAACGCCAGGAAAATTATTGCTCCCTCCACTGATACAGCGAATAGAATCAGGCAAAAATTTCCTTCATTGAATCCATCGGTAAAGCATCACAGTGATTCATTTTCTGTGTCGACAGATGCAGTTAGGTACAAGGCTGGTGCAATTGAGGATCAGAAAATCGCAATTTTTGGGATGATAGGTGATCATAAGGGAATGCAGGTACTGAAGAAATTATGTTGGTTGCTTTCCTCGAAACATAGCGGTGTACAGGTGACATTCTTTGGTGCTATGTCCGAAAGTGAGTGGATGAATGGGTATTCCAACGTTAAGTGTGTTGGAGAGTACGATCAGGACACTCTGCCACATTTGATTGCACGTGAAAAACCAACAGTATCCTTATTCTTGAGTATGTGGCCGGAAACTTATTGCTATGCGCTAACTGACGCGATAAAGCACTGTGTATATCCGATAGCCTTTGATCTTGGCGCGTTTTCCGAGAGAATAAAAATGCATGCTTACGGATCTACAGTACCTTTTGAGACCGACAGCGAGA
>CAZQKJ010000434.1:0-3669 GCA_964593315.1 uncultured Granulosicoccaceae bacterium | reverse complement strand
CGGAATCAGCATGCGCGCTGTATTTTGATTCACAATACAGATCGTTTACCAACAACATCAATGCAATGAAATTTATATTACAACTGCCACAAACTAAAACGATCGAATTCGAAGGCAAATGTTTGGCTGATGTTTGCGCACAGAATCACGATGACACAGTGCGCTGCATAATGCGTTTGTACCAAACTCAAGACGACTACGTCTGTCAGCGTATCGATGAGCCAGAGTCTGTTGATGCCGTTTTTCAAATCGAACGCTGTGATAATGCATTGTCGATTTATCAATTCTTTGGAACAGAACCGCTTGCCAACTACCTGTATGGAAGCGCTGGTATTGAAGTACCCGGCTTGCGTCGTACTGGTTAAACCACGTTATTACGAGGTGATTTACCAGAGAAAAAACGGCTATTCGCAAGCAAAAAAACCCGGCAGCCGCCGGGTTTTTTTACTTCAAATACAATGGAAAAATCTAGTCATACAGAACCGCTGCTACTTCTGGCGAATCAATATTGCTTTTGTCATAGTAGTAGAAACCTGTATCGATCAGCTCTGGTACTTTTTCACCATTGGCCGCCATCACTGCAGCTTTGACGGTCTCATAGCCTATGCCAACCGGGTTCTGAGTAATCGCACCTGCCATCAATCCATCACGGATTGCCGCTTTTTGTGCAGCACCACTGTCATAACCGATTATCACAAGCCCTTCTTTACCGGACTCCCGCACACCATTCACAACACCAATAGCTGAGCCTTCATTGGTACCGAAAATACCTTTCAAATCAGGGTTTGCTGTGAGTATAGATTTGGTGATTTCAGTTGACTGAAGTTGATCACCAGCACCATATTGTACTGTCACCACTTCAACACCGGGATATTTGTCTTTCATCACGTTCAAAAAACCATCGCGCCGATCAATACCGGTTCGGCTGGTTTGATCATGTGCGACGACCGCAACCTTACCTTCACCGCCAATCATCTCAGCCATCTTCTCAGCCGCCATGCCAGCAGCCAGTGCGTTGTCTGTTGTAGCGGTAGACATTGGAATATCACTGTCTACGCCACTGTCAAAAGCAATAACAGGGATACCCGCTTCCTGAGCCTCGCGTAATAGAGGTATCGCAGCCTGACTATCCAATGCGGCAAACCCGATAGCCGCAGGCTTTTTTGCCAATGCTGCGGACAGAATATCAATCTGCCGATCCACCTGTGCTTCACTGTCCGGACCTTCAAAGGTTATATCAACACCGAACTCTTCGGCTGCCTGATCCGCACCCGCTTTTACTGCCTGCCAGAACTGATGCTGAAAACCTTTGGATACAAGTGGTACGTATAATTTGTCCTGAGCCTGCGAGACCGTGGACATTGCCAGAAATGCTGCGCCACATAGCGACGCCAGTATTGTTCTTCTGTTGATCATATTGATTTCCTCGATTGTGAATAACTTTGTTCGTAACAACTACTGCCAAATGCTAACTACTCACCCTACTACCGCTTAATACTACAGGATTACCACCAGGAACTTCGGCGGCTTTTGCTTGATTCTGTAAGCTACCACCTTTCAAATCAGGCGGTCTTACGTCGGCGCATCATATCTGCGTATACCGCGAGAATAATAATTGCACCGGTCACCACTGTCTGCCACTCCTGAGCCACCGACATAATACGCAACCCGTTTGTCAAAACCGCCATAATCAGGGCACCGATAACTGTACCGAGTATCGTACCGCGTCCACCAGACAACGATGTACCCCCTATGACCACAGCCGCAATAGCTTCTAACTCATAGCCAAGTCCCAGCGCTGGTTGAGCTGAATTCAGTCGCGACGCGATCAACAATCCACCGATGCCCACGATCGCACCCGCCAGACTGTATATGGCTATCTTCCAGCGATCAGTGTTTACACCGGACAAACGCACCGATTCTTCGTTGCTCCCGAGTGCAAAGCAATAACGCCCTAACGCTGTCCTGCCAAGTATCCAGGCTGTGATTGCTGCCACCAGAAAAAGAATCAACACACCATTGGGAATAGGCACACTCGGAAACACCGAGCCGATTAGCGAGCCTCTCGAAATCTGATCAAAGCCAGGTGTATCGTTGAAATAGATCGGACGGGCTCCCGATATCACCAAACTCAATCCCTTGAGAATCAGCATCATACCCAAGGTAGCGATGAACGGCGGTATCTTCATTTTGGCTACAAAGAAACCGGACGCCAGACCACACAACGCACCCATACCGATAGCGGTAACCACGCCCAGCGGCAAAGGCATGCCAAGCTTGGTAAGCACTACACCGGTCATCACTGCTGTAAAGGTCATTAATGTCCCGACTGACAGATCAATGCCTCCAGTGATAATTACAAGCGTAGCGGCCACTGCCAGTACCCCATTGACACTGGTCGCCTGCAGAATCGCAATGATATTTGATGTCTGCATAAAGTTGGGCGATGCGATACTGAAACCCACAACCAGCAACATTAAACTCGCAAAGGCCAGTAGTTTCTGATGCGCTCCTGAGGCCGCCAGTCGCGCCCAAAAGCCGGGAGACTCAGGTTTAAGATGTGTGTTCAATGTGCAGCCCCTGCAGCCGTTTGCGACGACGCCCGTTGAATGGATAATTCCATTACCTCTTCCTGTGTTGCAGTCGCACCAGGTAGAAAACCAGTGATTCGACCTTCACACATGACCGCGATGCGATGACTTAAACGCAAAATCTCTGGTAGCTCCGAAGAGATCATAATAATCGCTTTACCCTGATCAGCCAGAGCGGTAAGGAGCTTGTAAATTTCCGCCTTGGCTCCTACATCGATACCACGAGTCGGTTCATCAAAAATTAATATATCCGAATCCCGCAACAACCACTTGGCGATCACTACCTTTTGTTGATTACCACCAGAGAGAAATCGAACTTCCTGTTGTTCTGATGGCGTTCGTATTTCCAGAGAATCAATATACTCACGGGCACAGCGGCGCATACCCGCCTCATTCAGTACACCGATAGAAGAAGTAAATTTCGCCAGCGACGCAAGCGATACATTGGTACTGAGATCAAGACCGGTTGCCAGACCAAACTGTTTACGATCTTCAGACAAGTATCCGATACCGGCACTGACGGCATCCTCCGGGCTGCGAATAGATACCTCCCGCCCCATCACCTTGATCGTTCCCGAGTCGATCCGATCAGCACCGAACACAGCTCTTGCCACTTCTGTTCTACCGGCTCCCATGAGTCCTGCAAATCCCAGTATTTCACCGCGCCTGACAGTAAAGCCGACATCAATAATTTCACGTCCGCGGTTTAGCCCTGACACCTCCAGCGCATTTGCGGCTTGCGATAAATCCGGTACTGCATCGCGGGCGTCATCTACTTCCCGACCGACCATCATGGTGATGATGTCTTTGACCGGTGTTGTCGCCGCAGCCACCGTATCTACCCACGCACCATCACGCATAACCGTCACCCGATCAGCAATACGCTTGAGTTCATCCATCTTGTGACTGATGTAGATGATCCCCACTCCCTCATTACGCAATCGGCGGATGATAATAAACAACTCTTCTATTTCAGCGTCGTTGAGTGCCGCTGTCGGCTCGTCCATTATCAACACACGGCTTTTATAACTGAGTGCCTTGGCAATCTCGACCATCTGCTGACGAGCAATGGTCAGTG
>CAZQKJ010000433.1:0-3673 GCA_964593315.1 uncultured Granulosicoccaceae bacterium | reverse complement strand
ATGCTGAGGTCCGCGACCTGTAATTTAGTGATCTCCGTAGACTCTGCCGGTCGACGGGCCAGTGCATTCACCCGTGCCAGTAGTTCAGAAAACGCGAACGGTTTGGTTAAGTAGTCATCGCCGCCGGCTTCGAGTCCCTCGACTTTGTCATCAACGCCGGACAACGCAGTTAAAAACAGGGCAGGTGTTTTGATGCCTGAAGCTCTGGCGGCTTTTACAAGCGATAATCCGTCCATGCCGGGTAACATACGATCGACTACCAGCACGTCATAGTCTGTTTCCATGCAATGCACAAGGCCTTCTTTGCCGTTCTCCACGGCGTTCACAATATGACCCGCTTGAGTGAGGCCTTTGGTTGCATACTCGGCAGTTTCTTTATCGTCTTCGACGAGTAATATATTCAAGTTTATAGCTCCATGATATATCGTGAACAAGTTTGGGTATTGATCTGGGTACCGGTCATTTCTCGACTATGGCCCTGCAGCATTAACTGCGATCTTGAAAAAAAGCGCAAAAGTTGCAGCTCACAGCAGATTGTTAGTAAGCAGTATATCGCGTCACGTAGAAAATACCTGCAAGGTTTAAGGCAATAACCAGAGACTGTATCGCATTTTTCCATGCCGGGACGTTTGCAAGCCTTTATGAGGTGTATCATCGACTATTAACTATTCCTTGTGCTGTCTGGAATTATACTAATTTGTAAATTTCCGGGATATTTGGCCTGAGTTGCAGGGCCAGGTGGATAGCCAAATGAATAGCCAGAGCTGGATGTCGGGTTGGTTATCACCTTTTCCCCCGAGGTGCGCTTGTACTGGCACCAGACTATAAACTCTTAATATCTTCCAGACGCTTTGTATTCGCTTTGTATTCGCTTTGTATTCGCTTTATTGAAGTGGGCAATCCGGCACGGTGAATAACACTTTTCAACGGCTCGATACAACAGCTCATAGAGTGTGCTGTGGCGTGTAACAGTAACTCCGGTGATTTCAATACACCTACATGTCCGGACCAATAGACCAGATCTTCAGCGGTCCGGTTTTGAAATTCAATCGTTGATGTTAGTGCGGCTTCCTGATCGCCACTGTCTCTGGGTAAGCTGAATCCTATGGCGCTGGCAAGCATTTGCACCAGCCCGGAACAATCACAGCCATTTGTACTTCTGCCTCCCCAAAGGTAGGGGGTGTTCAGGTAGTTGGCCTCTGCGATCTCGGTCATGGTCAATCCCGGTGCTGCGTTTTTTTGAAGGCAGTGTGCCGCCCACACAAAGCCACCGCTTTCCAGTTGAAGAAATTTTGTAGCGCCGGATTGATTGTCATTTGCCAGAGTTTTGCCTGTGAGTTTACTGCCAAACAATAACCGCTTTTCTACTGGTGATTTGATACTGGCGTCTGTAAAAACAAGGGTGGCTTGACTGCTGACCCAATGGGTTGAAGAGTACTCTGTCGATTCGTAGTCAGATGTTTCTATAAAACCCTCATAGCCGTCATGAGTTGATCGGATGCTGCTCCAGGCATCAGTGTGCTCCAGCAGCTGAATTGATTCTCCAAACAGTAATTCGCTGCTGGCTTCTGAGTTGATGGATGGTTCTAGCCTGACGGTACTTACCGGTTTACTTATTCTAACGGTGTTCAATTGCGCTAGTGTCTTGTGGCCTGGCAGGTTTGAGCCTAACATGGGTATGACACGTTCTGTATACCTGTTCTTTATTTATGCTTCAAACCCACTTCTTTGATGGCCATAACGATGTATTAACCCGCTTGCTGGACTTGCCGGCAGACAGTGCTGTTGAGGCGTTTATCCAGGGCGATGGGAAAGGGCATATTGACCTCCCTCAAATGTTAGCGGGTAATCTGGCCGGTGGTATGTTTGCTTTGTATGTGTCACCGCTATCAGACGATGGGCTGAATTTTGACGACCTAAATGGTGAGAGTTATGAAGTGCCGCTTCCGCCCGCGGTGTCAGTTCAAGATGCGCTTCCTGTCGTGTTGCGTCAGGCGGGACTGCTGCATCGTTTTGCAGAGCAATCATCTGAACGGTTGAAACTATGCGTGAGTGTGGATGACATCAAACAGGCCATGTTGCTCGGGTCAGTGGCGGCTGTGATGCATCTGGAAGGTGCAGAAGCACTGGATGATGATTTATTGAATCTCGATCTTTTGTTCAAATTGGGGCTAAGATCGCTGGGTCCTGTCTGGAGCCGACCAACAAAATTTGCCTCTGGTGTGCCGTTTAAATTTCCGGGGTCTCCGGATATTGGTGAAGGTTTAACCCCGTTGGGTGAAGCGTTGATAGAGCGTTGCAATGAACTAAGAATCCTTATTGATCTGTCGCACATCAATGAAAAGGGGTTCTGGGATATAGCCAGGCTCAGTACGGCTCCATTGATTGCGACTCACTCAAATGTACATGCGCTGTGCCCGAGTTCCCGCAATTTGACGGACGAGCAATTGCGAGCCATCAAAGACAGTGACGGCATGGTAGGGGTTAATTTGGCCACTTCATTTCTCCGGCCAGATGGCCAGATGCGAAGCGATACCAGTGTAGATTACATACTGCAGCACATGGACTATCTAATTAATATTCTGGGTGAAGACCATGTGGGTTTGGGTTCAGACTTTGATGGTGCTATTGTGCCTGAATCTATAGGGTCAGTAAGCGGATTGCCGTCTCTGGCGTCGGCAATGAAAAAACATGGTTACACTCAAGAGCTTGTTGAAAAGCTGTGCTGTGGTAACTGGCTAAATGCGCTACACCGGGTTTGGGGCCATTGATTATCAGTGCTTGAAATTAATAACGTTCGATACCTGGTGGTGCATTGTTCGGATACACCCGATGATGAGCCCCTTACGGCGCGTGATATTCACGCTATGCATCTTGGTTTTGGGTGGCATGGTGTTGGGTATCACAGGGTTATCAACCGTGATGGTGTTGTAGAGCAGGGCCGCCCGGACTACTGGATTGGCGCTCATGTGTATGGTCACAACGAAGAATCTGTAGGCGTTTGTCTGATTGGCAGAACGGATTTTACCGATTCACAGTTTCAATCTCTGGAGTCAGTGCTGCGCGAGTGGACAGAAAAATATCCCAACGCAGAAGTGGTAGGTCACTGTGACTTTGATTACACAGAAAAAACTTGTCCTAATTTTGATGCCAAAGCCTGGTGGCGATCTCGCACCCATTCCTCTATTCCGCACACCTGATTCACGGGCCTTAGGTATCAAGTGTAATAGCTTGATTGTCATGTGGTTGGATTGGTAGAAATCGCGCTAATTACGGTATAGTCGCACTAACAACCCGATGCAGAAGAGTAGCCTTATGTCAGCTGGCATAGACTGGAGCGTTCAGCGCAATAAAGTAGCAGCTGGCGTCATGTTCGCAGGATTTCTATTACTAATTCTGTCAGCCTTTAATCCGCTGCTCGAGGCGCTTGCCGGTACGCCGCTCTGGTTGTTGAGAGCTGCTTGTATTGCGGTCATCGCATATTGTGTCTACCTACTTTTTACCCCAAGCGCGATCGTCATGCTCTTTCTCGGTTTTTCGGCGGGGGTTCCGATACTACTGATATTTTCGTCTTTGAGTTTATGGTTGGGTGAAGCCGGTTTAGAGAAATCCGCCGTGACCTATTTTTCCTGGGCAGCGTTGGGTTACTCATTTAAATTTGTATGGGCTCCCC
>CAZQKJ010000432.1:0-3674 GCA_964593315.1 uncultured Granulosicoccaceae bacterium | reverse complement strand
TTCTTGACTGGTCGTGATGAACAATGACTTCGGAACTCGCGCGTACATGATCGGCACGGGCAATATTGCTCGCAGCAAAGGTCAACGAAAAGACCAGGCCGGTGGATAGCAGGAACCCGGGTAGCAATTTATGTATTTTGTTCAAGATCGTAAATCCTTTTGGAGTTTTTTAAATAGTGTGTTGTAGACAGGCGTCAGGCCAGTTCATGTTGTTATTCTCAGGGAACCCCACTGAACCAAAACTGACTTGTGAGAAATCTTTATCGTGATCAAGGCAGCAGAGGTTCCGATGTATCAATATCGCTAAACCGCTACAATAAACTGCAGAACTCACGAGCAAGCGCCTTTAATACCGGAGATAACCATGTGCGGAAGAATGAACATCTCAGATCACGAAGGCATTTTGTGGTTACTTGGTCAGCTCGGGTTAATACTGCCCGAGGAGCAGTTCACACCTAAATACAACGTATCACCCACTGCAGCTATTTGGGGTGCGTTGATTTCAAGAACCGCGACCACACTCGAGCCAATGCAGTGGGGCTTTGTGCCGCCGTGGGCTAAAGAAGGACAGTTTAAAAGGCCACTATTTAACGCACGCTCCGAGACCATTTGGGAAAAGCCTTCATTTAAAAACCTCATCAGACGCTACAGAGGCATTATTCCTGTCAATGGCTTTTACGAATGGCAAAGACAAGGCAAATCACGAATCCCGAAATACATCACGCTGAACGACTCCCCGGCCATGGCACTTGGCGCTATCATCCAAAGCCATTCTGACGGATACAGCCAGTGTTGCCTGATCACAACCGAGGCCAATTCACAGATGCAAGAGATACACAATCGCCAACCCGTGATTATCAAACCCGAAGATATGGAAGCCTGGCTAACTGACGATAACCCGGAAAAAATTAACCAGTGCATGACACCCCTGCCCGCTGGCTCTTTCGAGGTGAAAACTATCAGTGACTATGTCAACAACGCTCGAAATGAAGGTCCCGAGTGCCTTATTGAATCAGACAGCGCATCTGAATAACAAGCGACCAACAACCTATTTGCAGTTATCTGCACCAGTAGACATTATTCAAGAAATTCCCGCATCCGCCGTTACCCTCGCATCTGACATGCTGGCATCTGGTATTCAGTGAAATACACTAGCCAACACACTACCGCGTATGCGCTTAGAAAAAACCTCGCTGTGGAATAAGAATCTCGTACTGGTTGCAGTGGGCACGCTGTGCTGCATCCTGGTCGCAGCCATCTTGTACACCAGCAACTTGCCGATCGCCCTCAAGACACTGGCTATAGTTCTGGTTGCGGTGATATCTGCGGTTCCGCTTCTGCTCTACAAATCAATGGTTGTACAACATCTACGTCTGCGCCGTTTTCAGCTACTCGGGCGTAAACTGGTACACATCAAAAAAGAACAGAAGCGCGATGAGAAACTGGCACTAAAAATTCTCAATCACATTAACTCCGCTACTCACTCAGGTAACGCCTCAGCGCCTTGCGAAACAGGGATTTGGCAAAAACCACTACACGGTTTTTCGGGTGATTTGGCAATGGCTTGTGACGCTCCCTGTGGTAAAAAATACACACTGCTAGCTGACCTAACCGGTCACGGTATAGCGGCAGCAATGGGAGCTGCACCGGTAGCGTCGATATTTCGCGCCACCGCGCAGCGTGGCTTACCGGTGGAAGAAATAGTCACCGAGCTCAACAACCGCCTGGAGCAGCTGTTGCCTTCCGGCTTTTTCTGCTGCGCTACGGTCATACAAAATGATCAGGGTAAAACCACCGTTTGTAACGCCGGTCTGCCTGAAATACTGATTGCCAACAACAACGGAGAAATAGTAGACCGGGTTAAGAGCGAACAACTGCCATTGGGCATTCAGGCCACAGAAGCGCAAGATGTGCAGGTCTTCACAAAAACCTATGCTACTGATCACCAACTCTATGCGGTAACTGACGGCATGATAGAAACTGTCGGCGCGAATGACGCTGTGTTCGACATTGACGTACTCAGCGCAATTATTAGTCAGAAGCCCAATGGCTTCGGCCGAATTGGTAACATCACAGAGTGTTTTGAAACCTTTGCTAAAGGTTCTGAGCCCACCGACGACATATCTATTGTTGAAGTGAAAATCTGTTGACTGGGTACGGCCCAAGTCATCTGCTGGCCCGGATGGTGGAAGACCGAATCTAGAGGAAATTCACAATCAACTAATGAGATCTTACTTTCTCATAAAAAGGCGGTAATTTGGTGGGGGGCGCTTCGGCAGAACCCACCCTTTTACTCCCTCTCTCCGCTATTCTCTCCCCCGAACTCTTGCGTGCACAGATGCTGCTGCTATTGGCAGAACTGAGGGCGCACATGACTACATCACCAGTTGATCCCGTTATCAACATCTACTGATTACACAGTTAATTTGTGTACATCACGTACTATGTTCGTGCTCGAAATGATTGATAACATCGGACCCACGATCATTCAGACACAGACGCCATGACAACATCCCCATTTGACACTGTCATTGATCGATCAAATACCGGCTCCATTAAATGGCACAAGTTCGACAAAGACGTAATCCCGATGTGGGTTGCCGACATGGAATTTGCCACACCGGATGCAGTGACGAAAGCTCTGCATGAGCGCATCGATCATCCTATTCTGGGTTATACCACGGCACCGGACTCACTGGTCTCAGTTGTCAATCAGTATTGTTTAAACCGGCACAGCTGGAGTATTGACAATGAATGCCTGAGTTGGGTACCGGGTGTTCTGCCCGCAATAACAGCACTGTGTCAATTAGCAGGCCAGCCCGGTGATGAAATCATTTCTTTTCCTCCGGTCTATCACCCGCTGCTGGAGATACCGATTAAAACAGGTAGAAAAAGAATCGATGTGCCCATGCTTTACCGTGACCACACCTGGCATATCGACTTTGCATCACTGGAAAATGCATTTACCGATAAAACCGCGGCACTACTACTTTCAAGCCCACACAACCCGATGGGTATAGTGTTCACAGAAGAAGAGCTCTATCGACTTGCAGCTCTTTGTACAGAGCACAATGTGATGCTGGTGTCAGATGAAATTCATTGCGATCTGATTCTGAATAAAACTAAGAAACACATTCCCACCGCGCTGGCAGCTAAAGAATTCAGTCAGTGTGTGGCCACTATCATGTCACCCAGTAAAACTTTTAATCTGGCAGGCGCTAACTGTTCTTTCGCTCACATAGCAAGGCCAGAGTGGCTTGAGAAATTCAACACAGAGATTAACTACACAGTGCCGCTGGTGCCAACACTTTCATACGTAGCAGCGGAAGCCGCCTACTCAAGCGGCTGGGAATGGCATGAACAGCTAATCAGTTACCTGCGCGGAAATCATGCCTACCTTGTAGATCGCATCAATAACACCGATGGCTTATCCATGGACCCGGTGGATGCAACATACCTTGCGTGGATAGACACACGCAAATTAGGAATAGGTGACGCTTATGAGTTTTTTAAAAATGCGGGCACAGGCCTGTCGCCAGGCAGTCAATTTGGTGACAAAAACTATCAACGTTTAAACTTTGCCTGCAGCCGTAGCCAGCTTGAATCGGGTGTGAGCCGAATGATTGATGCCGTTAACGGCCTACACAATTAGCAATTGTATATACGCTGTCTTC
>CAZQKJ010000431.1:0-3677 GCA_964593315.1 uncultured Granulosicoccaceae bacterium | reverse complement strand
GCATTACTCAGACTTCAATGGCACACATCCATCCAATGTATAAAACCTCGCGAAAGGCGATAATTTTGTAATTTGGACAGCTCGGTATCGGGGGTAACCTGTTAGATCGACTTACCCACGCCCGGTACACAACACCGTTCTATTGTAATCGCATTACAAATGCCAGATAGATACTCCGTGACGACATTCCCCACACCACTCTGTACGCTGGAATCAATTGAAATACAGCATTCGAGAATGCTGGTTGTGCACGCGCTAAACACCGCAAGGCCCTGGCACTTTCAAAGAGAGTTTCTGAGGAATACATAGGCCGGCTTCTGATGTGAGCTACGCTGAGAGAGCACGTATAGAGCCAGAATAAAAATCAACCGCTCTGATTGTCTGAATACGTTGCTGTACCTTAAAACCAGCACTAAGGATCGCGATAGCATTCAGTATGCTGAGGTGCAGTATTCCGGATAATAGAAAGCTCTAAGGATATAGGCTCTACCCGAAGGTTCTACCTGCCAGTGTTGCCTTGAAAATCAGTAGAATGACATCTTTGCGCGAGCTCAAAATCACGTTTGAAGTCACCCGTAGAGCATCTCATAACGAGGATATTAACAATCAGGGTTGAGTACACACTTGCTCTTAAAAACTATTCTCACAATAGAGCTAGTAGAAGCTGCGCCGGAAACCCAAATGGAGAAACAGATAGCGGAGGGTGTTTTCTTAGTCAGCGCTTCTGAAAGTCAAAAAAGACACGCTGGTCAATTGAACAGAGTTAAAGACCTGTATTTTACAGTCACAAACCCGCCAGACTAGAGCGCCTGAACAGTTGCTGTTGAGTTTAGAACAGAGGTTCGAGATACAGACCTGAAATTCTCAAAAATATGATCATTGGTTTCTATCGAGTCCGGATCTGCACCAAAAATATACACCGAGGAATCCGGCTTGACCTGATTACCAACAAAAGCATAAGCGCGCCTGGCCTTTACTTCTTCAATGTTAATCTGAAAAGTTGTGCTGTTGGTCGCGAGTGTTCGGGAGAACGATACACGCGGTTCACGAACAACACCCGTATCCACAATTTGTATATTGTAGCCGGCAATTTTCATCACCTCGAGTACGTTCTGCCCAAAACCGGGCGTTGGCCGCTTCATCTGCAATACGGGCGTATTCGCAGGATGAAGGCGAGGAACCTGCACTAGCGTATTGATTAGATCAACAGCTGCCAGATACTCCATATCAAACAAAGACGCTGATTCAACCTTTTCACCTGCTTTTGATTCGAGCGATTCAGGATTCTTCAGTGCTATGGCATTACACCCCACGGTAGTTGCGCAGATGAGTGCCATCAATGGTGCCCGAAGCCAGTCTGGTTTTACGAATCGAGACCTTCTGATAAACGCTGAACTAATACAATCTATTTGTGCAAACATAATTCCGGTTAGTGTATTTCCCAATTAGTAAGCAATTGTAGTAAGCAAATGCCAGGTCTGTTACGGAGATAAGGCTCGCATCATGACCACCGTGATCTCAACCACCTATCAGTGACACGTAACTCTCGCCATTAATTGAATAGTCATGGTTGGGATCTAACTTTTTCAACAGAGTGATTTTTTCCAGCGCGCTATTGGCGCGCCTGGCTTTGAGATCCTTAGCGATACCTTTGGCCAAATTCCTGATCTCAGACTTGGTATCCACAACAAACGGTGCTTCGTCAATCGACGCTTCGTCATTGCTGGACCGCACCACATTAAATGCAGCGGGTGATTCAAAAAGGCTTAACTCTTCATCTCGACTTTCAGACTTAGGAAGCCTGGCCCTTACCTCATCAAACACGACAATCTCTGTATCCGGGTTTTGACTTCCAACCTCATGCCACTGATTGAGAATCTTCGCCTGGGCCACTTGATCGTTGGTCGGCACTCGTGGAATATCTAACAACTTCATTGTCATTTCGCTGTCTATGCTATCGACTAGCAATTCCTCAGTATCAGCAAACTCTGAAGTTTCATCGCGCAACTCTGCAGAAAGCGACTCGGTCTTTTTGACGATCGCCGCTATCTCCGGAGCCGCAATACGATCCGGTCGCCCGATTATGTCCATTGGATCGCCTTGCAGAGTGGGCGCTTTGATATTGAGCACATCTGAATCATTGTTCGCTGTGCGAGGCGTTATCATGAACAAACGTTCGGTCTTAAACTTTGTTGATCGCTTTGATTTGAATAGATTACCGAGCACCGGCACCCTCCCCAGACCAGGTACGGACGTCTCTCTTTCATTTTCACCCTCACGAACAAGACCGCCAATCAATAAACTGGAACCTTCGTTGACCAAGGCCTGAGTAGATATCGTGGAGCGCTCAACCAAAGGTATATTATCAACAGAAGAACCCTGCACTGCACCGTCTTCAATATTGACCAGAAGCTTGATTCCTTTATTTGAACCTTTGTTGTAAACATGCGGTGTCACACGCAATACAGTGCCAACAGGCACATTAAACAGATCGACTTCCTCGTTGCCTTCAACCCGTACGAAAAACTCTGTTGTGGCACCAAGTACCGCTTCTACATTCGATAAAGTCAGCACATGCGGTTTTGATACAATATTTGCAGCACCTTCCGCCTCAAGCGCTCTTACCCTTGCAAAGAACTGTGTGCTATCCCCTAGCACCAGCGACAAAACGCCACCCTGGCCTTGAGGTGTAATCGTTTGTCCTGGTTGAAGTAGCTCGTCACTCGCCGATCCTTCTCCAAACAAGAACTCAGCATCACTACCCTGCAGTCTCCAGTTAATCCCAAGCTCACGGGTTCTTTCTACATCAATATCAATAATGGTGGCCTCGATCTCAACCATCTCGGGCTCTACATCCAGACTCTCAATCAACTGCTCATATAAGGGCATTCTGTCAGCCGTATCTCTGATCGCGACGGCGTTTAACTGAGGCTGAGCCACGATACTGAATTGCGATCCACTGGCACTTCTGGTTAAAGGATTTGCTGCGGACTCTGTATCACCAGCACCCGAATTCAAACCCAGCCCTTTCAATTTAGATAGCTGCAAATCATCACGCTTGACTGAGACGCCACTGGCCAGCGGCAAAGAACCGTCATCCAGCACCAGGGTTCGCAACAGGGTAGCAACACCGGGTACTTGTATCGAGCGCCCACCGACATTGAGATCAATATCGTCAGCCCATGCAAACTTTAGTTTAAACAGACGGAATTCAATCGGAGACTTTTTGGGCTTCACAGATTTAACCTGCTCTATCGAGGCCTTCGAGAGGGATTCAATCTGCTCAGTGAATCGCGCACTACCGTTAACCATCAGCCCACCGCCAACAATAGGCGTGACATGATTCAGATCATCTACAAGACCCATTTCGATTGCACTGTCAGAAACTCGTTTGGCGGCAGAGTGCGTCAATGCAAGAATCACTGATTGCATTTCATCAGATGGATAAACGTATGCTACAGAGGTGTCATAGTAGAGGTAGACGTTAAAGGCTTTACTGATCTGTGAAAAAACATCCTTGGCACTGCCCTTGAATGCACCGTTTACAGTGCCAGGTATTGCTGACTCCACCCTGACCGGAACACCGACCTGACTAAACAAAGACTGTATAAATTCGGGAACGCTTTGCTCCACCGCTTGCAAACTCACAGACCTATGAAAGCCAGGCACTTCTCCCG